>CALMZT010000980.1 GCA_937870805.1 uncultured Chloroflexota bacterium | reverse complement strand
GAGTCATCGGGCGAAAAGGCAACTGACGACACTAAGGCGGAATGTCCGGCAAACACACGCACCGTTTCACCAGTGTTAACATCCCACATGCGCGCCGTGAAATTCCAACTGCCTGCCAGTATCCGTGCGCCGTCGCTGGAAAAGGCGACGCTGGTAATCACGTCGGCTGTGCCTGAGAAGACACGTATCAACTCGCCCGTTTCTGCACTCCACAACCGCGCCAGATAGTCGCTGCTGCCTGTGAGCACAAATTCTCCATCCGGTGAAAAGGCGACGCCGTTTATATCACCCTGACTGCCTTCAAGGACGAGCAGTTGCTCACCCGTCGCAGCATCCCAGAGGCGCGCCGAGTCATCGCTGCTGCCCGTGAGAATACGTGTGCCGTCGGGCGAGAAGGCGACAGACAGCACATCTCCCTGATGTCCTTCAAGAATGAGCAGCGGTTCACCCGTGCGTACATCCCATAGACGCGCCGTGTTATCGTCACTGCCCGTCAAAACGCGCGTACCATCCGGCGAGAACGCCACACTGCGCACATTATCGGTATGTCCGGTGAACGTTTGCAGATTTTCGCCCGATTCCGCATCACGCAGCCGCGCAGTGTCATCCCAACTGCCGCTGAGGACGCGCGTGCCATCGGGCGAAAAGGCGACACTGGTCACGTAGTCACGATGTCCAATAAACGTGTTCAGCAGCGTATTCGTCTGTGTATCCCACACGCGCACGCTGCGATCCCAACTCCCTGTGACGACGCGCGAACCATCGGGAGACCATGCGGCGCTGGTCACATAGTTATTGTGCCCCTGAAAGATGCGGCGGTTATCAGTGCCCTGCACGTCCCACATGCGCACGGTGTTGTCATCACTTCCTGTAAGGATGCGAGTCCCATCTGCTGAATAGGCAACCGGGTTCACAAAGGCTGTGTGACCGGAGAATACACGAACCTCATCTCCTGTACTGGCGTTCCAGAGGCGCGCAGTATAGTTCCAACTGGGCGTGAGGATGTAACGGCTGTCCGGCGACCATGCGCCACCTGATACCCAAAACGCCCGCCCCGGTATTTCAACCAATAGATTACCCGTGCTCAAATCCCAGATGCGCCCCAATGTTTCGGGGTTTAGCAAATCGCCAGTGCCTGTAAACAGCCTGCGTCCATCGGGCGAAATCGCCACCGCACGCACATAAGCCTGATGCGCAGAAAAGATACTGATTGGCTCACCTGTCGCCACATCCCAGGTACGCGCGCTGAAATCCGCGCCGCCAGTCACGGCAATACTGCCATCGGGCGAAAACCCAACGGCGAAAATGTCATCGCTGTGTCCGATCAGTTGGCGCACTTCTTCGCCTGTTTCTGCATTCCATAGGTGTCCGATATTATCCTCACCACCGGTGAGCACCAACGTTCCATCCGGCGAATAAGCGACGGCGTTAATCACGCGCCCAACGTAGATTTGTACCAATTCTTCGCCAGTGGCGACATCCCAGATGCGGGCGGTGCCGTCTTCGCTGCCGGTGAGGACGCGCGTGCCATCGGGTGAAAACGCCACACTGCGCACGTTGCCCTCGTGACCGGAGAGGCGCAGGACTTCTTCGCCTGTTTCTGCGTTCCACAAATGCGCCGCAAAATCCCAACTGCCACTCAGCACCAAGGTACCATCGGGTGAAAAAGCCACGCTGGTCACGCGCGTTGAATGACTAAACAGGCGCTCGGTGTACAGGCGATCTACGACGCGCCCCAAAGCGCCATCCGCTTGGGGTGAATATGAAACATTCAATGCCCGAATGGCGAGCAGGGCGGCAGTTTCGGCATTGCCGCTGTCTTGCAGAATACCCGTCGAGAGCGCCGCCAGCCGTGCGCCTTCGGAGCGATCACGCTCAATGGCAACAGCGGTTGCGCCCGCATTGGCGCGATCACGTTCGACAATGGCTTGCGCTTCGTTAGTGCTGGCAAGGTTAAAATTGTTCTGGGCGATGCTCTGCTGGTTCTGGGCAAAGCCGAACAGCACCAACGACAGCACGGCTAATACCGCCATGAGCGCCGTTCCTATACTCACACCAACCAGCAAGCGCTGCTGCTGTCCGCGCTGGATGGCACGACTGGCAAGGATATAGCGCGTGTGCAGTTCATCAGGAACCGGGATTTTGCCGCCAGCGCTGGCTAACCAGCGTTCAGCGGCGTCCAATTCTTCGCCACGCAGTGCGAGGCTGTTGCTATTTCCTTTGGCTTCCCAATCACGGGCGTTGATGAGCAGGCGGGTATGCATCCGCACATGTTCAAGATCGGTGTCGATGACCTTGTTGAGCGCCTCAATCGTAGTGGCAAAATCATCATCGGGACGTGAATACAACCAGTTATGCGATGAGACGGCGGGGTGTACCGCTTCACGGTCTTGCGGTTCACTGATCTCGCGGTACAGCAGTGGGATAAAACGTTTCTTGCGCTTCAGCGCATGATCGATTTCCTGGCGGCAGATCTGAGAGCGCACAGAGTCCGGGCTAATCACAAAGACGAAGGAGTCAGCAGCGTCAATGCCCGACTGAATCTCTGTCCACCAATCAGCGGTTAAAGGAATATCTTCCCAATCAATCCATACATCACGGTTGCGCTCTTTCAGCGCCTTATCTAATTGCTCAACAAACTCTTTATCGCGGCGGGAATAGGAAATGAATACATCAGACATATTTGAGTCCCAGGTGTTTCACAACTGTAATTCCGTTTCAACACACTTCTAACAGAGTGACATACGCCCACACCCAAAGGCGAGGGCTTCTAACTTAAAACGAGACGGCGTGTCTTTGGAGGGACACGGCTTACGACCTCTCGGTTAGTATACGCCGATGCCCCGGCGTCATAGATATTCATTGCCGCGTTGTGGTCACGGTCTAAGACCCTCCCACAGCCGCCACAGTGAAACGTTCGCTCTCGCAATTCCATCTTTTGCAAGTATCCGCAGCAGGAACATTTGCCTGTGGTGGGTTCCCATCGTCCAATCTGCACCACCGTCTTGCCACGCGTGGAGGCGACATACTTCAAGATATTCAAGAACTGCGAAAATGCCAAATCACTTACCTTGCGGCCCCACAGCGCTTTCATTGCGGCAATGTTCAGGTCTTCAAAGCACAACACATCGTACCGATCACATAACTCGTGTGCCAGCTTATAGTGCGCGTCACGGCGTTGGTCAGCAATCCGAATATGTGCTCGGCTGATGAGTTTGGCAGCTTTCCTGCGGTTGTTGCTACCATGCGGTTTCTTATCTTTGCGCGCTTGTAGGGTTCGCAGACGGCGCAAAGCGTGGCGGTGATGCAAGCCAGAGACGTGAGGTTTTCCCGTGTGATCAGTGAGAAAGGTTTTCAAACCGAAATCGAAACCCGCGACTTGACTCGACGTAGTTTCTTTCGGAAGGTTTGCTTGCTCACTCACGCTGAAGTACAACCATAACCGCTGGACGGCATCCCGTTTAATAGTGAGGGTCTTGATGTCCCCTTGCAGAGGGCGATGTCGGACGAATTTGTAGATGCGCCCGCTGATCTGGATTTTGTTTCCATCTAAGAGTTTCCACCCTGTTTGTTTGAGGGTGAAGGACTTGCGCTCCCGCACCTTTTTGTATTTAGGCGGACGCTTGGCAAGATGTTTGAAAAAGCGTTGGTAGCCCGTATCCAATCGTTCGAGCACGTCCTGAACGGCTTGTGCACCGAGTGTTTGCCAAAAGGCAAAGCGCACCGTTTTCATACGTAGTTTGGCGATATGCGCTTTAAGTACCCCAAGTGCAATGTATTTTCCCGTGAGATGGTAGTAGTGCTTTTGAAGTTTGAGAGCATGATTCCAGACCATCCCTGCAAAATTGATTTGATGGTGCAAATGCTTATCGCGCTTGTCGCTGCGATACAAACGGTACTTATAAGTGCGCCGAACTTCCATCATACTTTCTTCTGATTTTCAATATTCTACAACCTTAGTATCTTATATTCAGATTATATCCACAACCTTGAAGGTTGTGGATTTACGGCACTTTTTCGATAATCTAAGAAATTGTGAGGATAGTAGAGACGGGCTATTCGCTGCCTCTACGAAGCCATGTTATTGCGAAGGTTTTTCGAGCCAATTTCCGATGTAACTCACGCAGAAGCCCGCCGCAAACACCCCTAGCCAGTTCGCCAGCATATCGACCAGTGAAGCGTCACGATCTGCAAGCGGCGCTTGAAATAACTCGGTGCCTGTGCTGATGAACAGTACAACCCCTAACGCCAACAGCAGCGCAAACGCATGTGACAGGCGCAAGCGCAGCGCCAGGTACAACATCACCAGCAGCCCGCCGAATAATCCGGCGTGTCCCAACGCCGCGCCGATGGGGGTGCTGCCCAATGAACGTGACAAGCGCCCCACCAATGGCACACTTTTTGGCAGCATCGTCAGCGATAGTGCGAGTGCTCCCCAGACCAGCAGCATCAGCGTGCGAATGGGAATGTGATTCAGATAGCGTTTCATACGCTCTCCTCGATAAAAATGCTCAGTTATTATACGCCTGCTGCTGCCCATGCTGCTTGACGTTTGCCCCACGAGTTTACGAAAGGTTTACATATTGGCAACACATGGACAACATATTTGCATGATTATCAAAATAGGGAACAAAGGCAACCAATTCAGTATAGGAGGTGCGCCCATGTTCAAAAAAGTTATTTTAGTCGCCGCAAGCACACTGTTCGCGGTTTCCGCAGCGAGTGCTTCAGCGCAGGGTCCTTGCCCCAGCCAAGTCGGCTTGGAGGCAGGACAGAACACATTTCATGCGGTGTGTGGGGTCGCTACACCTCAGAATGCTATCACCCATCAGGCTCCGGCACAATCGCAAAGCGCGTTCCAGCCAACCGCCGGACTGCAACCTAAAAATAGCAAGCATACCTTACAACCCCTAAGGCTTAGTTAATAACTTTAGGTGCATGAGAACTAGTCCTTGAATAGTTTGCGGTGTGTTGCTATCGTTTTCCTTGTGAGACGTTCTCACAAGACAGAATAG
>CALMZT010000979.1 GCA_937870805.1 uncultured Chloroflexota bacterium | reverse complement strand
GCGAGAACAACCCTTTTAAGGGTTTCCAAACCACCCTTAGCCAGAGGTTTTGAACCTCTGGCGCTGGCAATCGAAGCATTAAGCCTTATTTTGATGCTTGAGAGCACATTGGCTCGCCCCTACAATAAACAATCTTGATAGACCGAATTGGTATTAGACTAAAACTAACAACTAAAAACGAATAACCTAACACACTGATTACACTAGGGGGAGCAATGGACTTACAGGCTGTGCGCGCCACCGCAGTACAGATTGCGCGCGAAGCAGGCGACGTGCTGATGGAATATTTTGACAAGCCGCACGAAATCCACGAGAAGGAAAATATTTTTGATATTGTCACCGAAGCCGACCAAGCCTCAGAGCGCGCAATCGTCGAGACGCTGCATCGGTCATTCCCCGATCATCGCGTGATTGGCGAGGAAGGCAGCAGCGTGGGCGGACCCGATGCTGAATATTTCTGGTACATTGATCCACTGGATGGTACGGTGAATTACACGCACGGCATTCCTATCTTTTCCGTGAGCGTGGGGTTGGCAGATCGGCAGATGCGTCCGCTTGTCGGTGTGGTATACAACCCGGCGGTGAACCGCCTGTTCAGCGCAGCACGCGGCTTCGGCGCGACGTTGAATGACAATCCGATTCTGGTGTCACGCGGGGCAGTGCTGAACCAATGTCTGTTGGGCACGGGCTTTCCTTATGATACCTCGACCAATCCCGACAACAATCTGCGCGAATTTAGCGCGCTGACGATGCGTTCGCGCGGTGTGCGGCGGCTGGGTTCGGCGGCAATTGATTTATGCTACGTGGCGATGGGGCGCTTCGATGGTACATGGCAGAAGCGTGTCAAACCCTGGGATGTGATTGGAGGCATTTGCATCGTGCAGGAAGCGGGCGGCATGGTGACGGACTACAGCGGCGCACAGTCACGGCTGATGTACATGGGTTTGGAGATGGTCGCCAGCAACGGGCGCGTGCATAACCAACTGCTCAGCGCGCTGCAAGAAGCCGTGAAATAGGCTGCGAGAAAGAATTCACAATGCTGCGCTGATCGGCGGCTGTGTTTACAATAGCGTCGATCACTCACCTCCCATTTGAAAGGTTGTCCTATGGTGCCGTTTATTGCCATCGTAGTCGTACTTGGCGTTCTCCTCCATATCGCTGCGCGCTCACAAGCGGGCAAGCTCAAAAGCCAGCCCGACCCTTATCCTTTAGACGTGTTGAATAGAGAACCTGAAGGCGAAGAAGTGTTCATCACCACCGCTGACGGCGCGCGCATTCGTGCCATTTCCAAAGGGCAAGGACCGACAGTGGTGCTGGCGCATGGCTTCATGGCGTCGCTGCTGGAATGGAACATCATCTGGAAGATGCTGCTGGATGCGGGTTATCAGGTCATCGCCTTCGATCAACGCGGGCACGGCAAATCGACCATCGGCTCAGATGGTGTGGGTTCGCGGCAGATGGCGGGCGATTACAAAGCCGTGCTGGAACATTTCGCCGTAAAAGACGCGATTCTGGTCGGGCATTCGATGGGTGGCTTTTTGTCGCTGGTGTTTATGCTGACGTATCCCGACTCTGCTAAGCAGCATTTGAAGGGCGTAATCCTGTTTGCGTCGATGGCGGGCAACGTCATCAAGGACGCGCCGCAGAACAAGGTGCAAATCCCGCTGATTAAGCACGGCATCATCAAACGAGTGTTGCAATCTGATACCTATGGCACGGCGTTCGCCGCTTCGCTGATGGGCAAAAATCCGTCCCCGGCGATCATTGCAGCGACGCGCAAGTTGATGCTGGAACAAGATACGTCGCAGCTAATCCCGATTCTAGAGGCGATGGCGCAAGAGGATTATTACGCCCGCTTAGGCGAAATCTCCATTCCGGTTGTCGTGATCTGTGGTGACTTAGACAAGACGACGCCGCGCTGGCATTCCGAACTATTGGGCACGTCGATCAAAGGCGGGCGCAACGTGTGGGTCAAGGACAAGGGGCACTTGCTCAACTGGGAAGCCCCTGAAGCGCTGGTCGAGGTCGTACAATCGCTGTCACGCGCCGGAGAAAGTGTCTAAGCGGCGTTGAATTAGAGCGCTTTACGAAACGATTCTCCTAGCGCAGCACCAGTGGGAACAAGAGCGTCAGCGCCCACAGCAGACTGTAACGTAACGGACGGCGGTGACGGTAGCGCAGCGCTGCATACAGCAGATGTGCGATGACCAAGCCCGGAATGAAACGCAGCACGCCTAACGGTTCGCGGTACGTCGAGAACGGCACGAACAGCATCACCGCCGCGTTGACGAACAATAGATAAGCGTAGAGATGCGCGCCGCCACGTTCTTGTAGGATTTCGCGCGCCGAAGCGATGAGTCCCCACAAGGCAGGCAGCACCGCGACGAGCAAGGCAATTGGCGCAAGCAGCAAAAACGCGCTCACGCTGCCTTCGGTCAGAATACGCCAGATGCCATTGAAGGGGATGATCTCGAACGGCGTTCCCCCCGCGCCGCCGCTGCCCACGCCGAACGCGCCGAACCAGTTGTACAAATAAAGCTGCCACAGCACGAACGGCACGCCCGCCACAAATGCTATGCGCAGTGCATCCATCCAGCGGCGCTGCGCCAGATAGTACAGCGTGTATCCTGCGGCGAACAGCAGCGTGGTTTCTTTGGCAAGCGCGGCGAACGCGAGGGCAAACGCCTGTCCCCACATGCGCCATTGTTGTTTCAAGGGCGCAACATGTCTTGCCCCTACGTCGCTATTTCCGTTTTCTCTCGTCTTCTCTTGGCGATCCTGGTGTCCTGGCGGTTCAGCTTCTTGCCTTAACCATATCGCCAGCACGACTAAGCCATACGCCAGCGGTTCGCTGGTACTGAGGCGCACGGCGATGACCAAGCCGCCGAACAGTCCATACGCCAGCGCATAGATGCGGCTCACCTTCTGCGCTTCCAACAGGTTTTCGAGCAAGGCGGTGCTGCCGACAAGCGCAATCACGTTGATAGCGACGAATGCCAGCGGGATAAATTGTTCGCTGCCGAAAGCGACGGCACGCCCTATGATCGGCAGCAGAATGCGCTGATAGCGATAGGCGGGCACGTCGATGCACGGGGCGGCGTTCATGGGGTCGCGCGCGATGTAGTACGAGAACTGCCCATCGTAGCCGTTTTCAGGTCCAATAGTACACACCGCACCGCTGCACTGCGCGAAACAATCCCCCAATGTGACGAATACGCGCGAGTCGCCACCATTTGTCAGCAGCGTGAGCAGCAAATAGGCGGCACAGACAAACAGCGTGATTTGATAGGGGCGAACGCGCTTGAACATTTAGTCAGCGCACGACGGTAGTTCTGGAAACAGAAGTTGAGAGTAGTGATTCAGATCAACCTGTCGTTCAATAGGAAAGACGAGGTGAACGGTAAGGAGGCGATCAGCGCGCCAGGGTGCAATCCAATAGCGCGTCAGGTAAGCCCTGCCAGCAAATTCGCCTTTCATCTCGAATAGTTGGATGCTCCCTTGCTGACACTGAGCCGTCAGCAACCAGGGACGATAATTCGCCATCAGTCCGTTTAGCCATTGATAATTGATTTCACTATCGGTTGCGGCGGAACCAATTGCCACGACGGCTCCATACACATCCGAGACAAAGGCGATCACGGGCAAATTACCGCTCGTCGGAAAATCGAGCTGCCGCCAGGCATCGTTAGTGAAATACTGGCGACTGTATCGAACCATCTGACCCGTTTCATAAGTTTGGCTCGTGCGCGGTGGTCGCTGGTCAACCTCTTGCGAGGTAGTCCCACCGAGCAGTAGGAGAAGCAGCAGCAAAATTTGAAGAATACCCATTTCCCGCCTGCCTCCTTATCGTCCCATCCGAAACCCATCAGCGCGCGACCAGGGGTCGGGCACATCTTCCGCAGCTTGTCGCGTCACCCCAACACTTACGTTATGCAGATCATGCAGCGCGGCGGCAAGCAGCGCCATGTCGGGATTAGGCACCTCGCGGGTTGTGAGTTCGTCCAGGTGTGCTTCGATAAACGACGTATGCACCTTGCCAAGCACAAATGTCGGATGTGCCAGCAGCGCGCGCAGAAACGTGATGTTGGTCGTCGTGCCCAAAATTACGGTGTCCCGCAGCGCCTTGTCCATGCGCGCGATGGCATTCTCGCGTGTGCTGTCGTAGACGATGACTTTGGCGATCATCGGGTCGTAGTGGATGGTGATCTCATCGCCGGACTGCACGCCCGCATCAACACGGATACCGGGACCTTCCGGCGGCAAAAACAGCAGCAGTGGACCGATGGCAGGCAAGAAGTTATTGTTGGGGTCTTCGGCATAAATGCGGCATTCGATGGCGTGCCCGCGCTGGCTGAGGTCATCCTGCGTAAAGGGCAGCCGTTCGCCTGCCGCAATCGCAAATTGCAGCTTGACCAAATCCAGCCCTGTGACCATTTCCGTCACGGGATGCTCGACCTGCAAGCGCGTGTTCATCTCCAGAAAAAAGAACTCCCCGTCGTCCATCACCAGACATTCGATCGTTCCCGCGCTCTGATATCCTATGTGCCGCGCCAGCGCGACCGCCGCCTCACCCACCACCTCCCGCAGCTCCTCCGGCACGGCCGGCGACGGCGTCTCGTCGGCCGCCTTCTCA
>CALMZT010000978.1 GCA_937870805.1 uncultured Chloroflexota bacterium | reverse complement strand
ATCATTTCCGATTATATGGGACAGGCAGAACAACTTCTTGGGGAAGGGATACCCGGACAACATGATTATGTTCCTGCTGCTGTGTTAGCGGGTGCTGTTCTCGAAGATACATTGCGGCGATTATGTCAGCGACAATCGCCGCCGATTGATACATTGAAGCCGAATGGTGATAAGAAAACGCTAGATCCTCTCATTACTGATTTGCAGAAGGCAAATGTATTCAACAAAGCAAAAGCCGACCAGTTGAAATCATGGGCAAAAACTCGCAATTACGCGGCACATGGAGAATTTACCGAGTTCAACCGTACTGAAGTAGAAGCCATGATTATTGGTGTGAAAGCATTCATAGCGGATTACATGTGACGGGCAGATTTGCCGAAAATACCGTTAAATTGAAGGAAACGAGCAATAAGTTACTGCTCAAGCTGACTAGCGGAAAATTCAGGCAGATGAAGCTGAAAATGTGGAGGAGTTACGATGAGTGACACGACTTTTGAAACATTGTTTGGGCAGGTACAGAAGCTCTCAACAATACAACGGTTACGCATGATGGAACTGCTGGCAGTCACATTGCAGACCGATTTCGTCCGGGAAACTGACTGGCATACAGCACTCAGGGCAACTTATGGCATTCTGGCAGATGATCCAATTGAGCGTCCACCGCAGCTGCCACTGGAAGAACGTGAGCCGATTGAATGAAATATCTGTTGGATACCAATACCTGTATTCGCTATATCAACGGACGCTCCCAGAACGTTGCTGATAAGCTCAATGCCCTGGATGAAGGAGAAGCGGTTGTCTGCTCAGTGGTCAAAGCAGAATTGTTCTTCGGTGCATTGCGTAGCCAGAATCCGATAAAGACAATGGCGGGGCAAAGGCAGTTCTTGTCGCTGTTTATCTCCCTGCCGTTTGATGATGCGGCAGCCGAACACTATGGGCAAATTCGAGCCGATTTGACCACTAAAGGCACACCAATTGGGGGTAACGATTTGCTCATCGCCGCAATTGCACTGGCAAACGGTCTAACCTTGATTACGCATAATACCCGCGAATTCGGGCGCATTGCCGGGTTGAAAATTGAAGATTGGGAAGTTGGTGATGAGCCATAATTATGTTGAAGTTGCCATCGAATTTGTAGTGATTAATTGGTTGGGTAAGGTGGTGAGGAGTTCTCATGAACATCTTTCGCCGTAAACCACAACTCAAAGGACTTATAGGTTACTTTGGTTTGAGTGACTGGTGGCTTGCCGCCTTTACAGAGCAAGAACGAACCCAGATTGAGAAGGTCTACACACCCATTGGTGGTGGAACAGGAAGTCTGACACAATCAGAGATGACGTATACGACTGCTACCGTCAGCATGTTTCTCAGCGGTTTGTCAACATGGTTCAGAAAAACTGAGAAAGACCGTGACATAGCACATCGTATACTCAAAAAAGCGCTTGAGGTAGGAGATCCCAAGAAGGATATTCTGGGTGTTCACTTCACCTATCAAGCACTTATAGAGGTATGGTATCGAGACAGAGACACTTTCCCTGAGGCTATTGATGAAGCAATCTCAGCTTGTCTGGGGCAAATTGGGATTGCTCAACAGGCAGCGAAACAGTTCAAAAAAGAGTATCCCAAAAGTCCACTTCCAAGTCATGTGGGGTATACCCAACTCACCATCATCTATGATAAGCAGGGACGCTACGACGAAGCAATTCAGATGGCACAGCAAGCAAAGAAACAAGGGTGGAATGGAGATTGGGATGCCAGAGTTCAACGTTATGAAAAGAAGAAAACAAAGTCAAAATAGCTTGTAGAGGTTTCTAGGATGATTGAAATTTACCCTAACCTGCATATTGGTAATCAAGACGATTACGAGTTGAATGTTGCGCGGCAACCTGGTTGGGCAGTAGTTCATGCTTGTAAGGAGCCGTATCACCGGCAGGCTTTAGGGTATACGGGACGTGCCGTGTCCAAAACCCACCCGGAATATTTAATTGCGCGGCGAGAAAACCGACTCATTCTCAATCTGGTTGATGTGGATAATCCAGCTTATATCCCGAAAGAAATTATGGATGCTGCTCTGATTTTTGTTCATGAGCAATTGAGTTCTGGGATTAAGGTATTGGTACACTGCAATCAAGGCGGGTCTCGTTCGCCCTCGATTGGACTGCTCTACCTTGCAAAGTTCACTGATAAGCTGCCGACCAGCAGTTTCAGTGAAGCAGAAATTAGCTTTCGTTCGCTGTATCCGCCATATAGCCCAGCAGCAGGTGTCCGAGGGTTTATGATGCAACACTGGACCCTATATACAGGTCAAAAGACGGAACCGTAATGTCTTTTGATAATTATCTCTTTCACGGTAATGATTTGAAGGTCTGTACTTTGCGCTTATCATCAAAAAATGATTGATGAAATCAACGCAATGGAACCAGATTATTTGCTCAATGTTTTAACTGAAACTGATTGTGCTTAAATTGTCAGTACGGTTATCCCCCTGACTTACAAGAAGCAGCCGCTTGGCATGGTATTGGAACAAGCCGAACTTTTGACACCCCAGTGGTCAACAAAAGTGGTGCAAAACAGAAAGTCTTTGGGATAATTGAATGTTAGACATCTCAGCTAGAGTTGAGACTCGTGGTCTCAACTCTAACGGATGCATCGCATAGGATGCATCCGGTCGGCATGGTTTACCATGCCGACACGCTGGACGACACCCGCAGGGTCGTTCAGCGGTGCTGCGCGTGAGCGCGGCACATCAAGCCCTCCGGCGCATGAGGAGCCAGCGTTTTAGCTGGCGACCACCTCAGCCAGGTCAACGCCACATACGTGCGTTACCCTGCTGCTCTGCCCAACATGTGCGACACATCGTTGTTGGCTGAGGGGGTTCGGCGTTGCTTGGCAACGCGGCGCTGCTGCGAGGCAGCGTCTGGCTCTCACACATATGCTGTGGACAATGTTCATGAGGAGACTAAAATCTCTCCTTACTTCCAATACCTTCGCCAAAAATGAAGGGATGTAGGGCTTTTGAGGTAGAGTAGTTGTCAACCAAAACAAACGACTCAGG
>CALMZT010000977.1 GCA_937870805.1 uncultured Chloroflexota bacterium | reverse complement strand
GAACGGAACTTGGCAACAAGAACATCGATAGTACGCCGACAATTACGCGATTTTGTGTTTATTTGGACAGGCATTACCCTGATGCTGGCGGGGTGCACCTTTTTTGCCATTTACCTGGCATACGGCGGGCTGATTGAAACGACCAGCGACGCCTTGACACGCAACAATGTCCCCAACACACCGCAACCGACGGTAGCGGCACAGCTTGCCGCACAGGCAACCGTCCCGCCGACGCGCCAGCTTGAACCGACGGCGACGCGCACCCTCGCGCCGACAGCCACGTCTGCGGCGACAGTTACCGAACAACAGCCCCCAACGCCGACGCCAACCACACTGCCCGTTGATGACACGACTTTCCAGGTGGGTATTCAGGTGCAGCAGAGTTTGGATGGCAACCCCGACAATCAACGCGGCTGGATGAACGATGTGTACACGAATCTGGGGCTGCGCTGGTTCAAACAGCAGGTACGATGGGAAGACATCGAACCAGAACAGGGACAATATAACTGGCAGCTTCTCGATCTGGTACTACCCTCTGCGGCAGAATTCCCCGGTTTACGTGTCATGTTGTCGATTGTGACGGCTCCTGATTGGGCACGCGAACCGGGCATCGATACCTCACGGGAGGGACCCCCCGCTAACCCGCAGGATTATGTTAATTTTGTGACAGCGATTCTGGAACGCTACCCCGGCATGGTTCATGCCATTGAGGTGTGGAACGAGCAGAATATTGACCGCGAGTGGACATCAACAGGCGGCTTGAGCGCGGCAAACTATGTGGCGCTGCTGCGCGTGACCTATCAGGCGGTCAAGAATATCGACCCCGGTATCATCATCATCAGCGGCGCGCTTTCGCCCACAGGTTTGAGCGACGGAATCCGCGCATGGGATAATTTTACCTACACAGATCAACTGATTAACGCCGGAATGCTGAATTACACCGACTGTATGGGCGCGCATCACAACGGCTACAACATTGGACCAAGTGTGACATGGGACGCCGTACCCAACGACCCCAGCGCGCAGTTCCGGGGACCGTTCGAGAACCCCCATCACAGTTGGAGCTTCCGCAGCACGCTGGAAACCTACGCGCGCAAAATTGCCAACGCGGGCGGCGATCAACCGTTGTGCGTCACCGAGTTCGGATGGGCGGTGAGCGAAGGCATCACAGGCTTTGATACGCCGGGCTTCGAGTTCGCCAACGATAACACGCCAGAGGAACAATCAGAGTTTACCATCGAAGCGCTGAACAACATGCGCGATTGGGGCTTTGTGTGGCTGGCGTTCCTGTGGAATTTGAACTATGGACCGCAAGCCGGATGGTCGCCGGACAACGACAATGTGCCGTATTCGATCATTGGACCGGACTGGCAGCACCGCCCGGTGTATGGCGCGCTGAGAGACTGGCAGAGCGAGTACATGGCGAGTATCGGGCGCTGATTGATGCAAAAACGTTCGTGGGTACCGCGTAGGGGTAAATTCCTTGCCCCTACGCTATTCATTTTAATTGGTCTCACTGACTGCATTTCTGCTGACGCGCCCAGACGATCCATTCCGAGCCAGCACAATTGTTAATCCCCCCTTCCCTTCACTCACCTATAGCGTGCAGGCGTTCTTGTGGTGGGACGAAAATGTCGCATCGGTGCATATGACGTGGGTGCGAATGATGGGCTTCAGCCACGTCAAACAAATCTTCGCATGGAATGATATGGAACCGGAAGAAGGCGTCTGGTCATTCGTCGCCGCAGATCGCATCGTCAACGACGCAGAACGCTACGGCTTAAGCCTTGTGGTGCGCCTGAGTGATGCGCCGGAATGGGCACATCCTGGCGTCGAAGGCACAAAGGGCGAAGAATACATCGACGCGCCGCCCGATGCCGAATACATGGATGCATGGGCGAATTATTGCAGCACGATTGCCACACGCTATCGCGGACGTATCAACGCCTATCAACTGTGGAATGAGCCGAATCTCACGCGCGAATGGGGCAATCAGCCGCCAAACGCCGTAGGTTTCACTGAACTGCTGCGGGTTTGCAGCGAGGCAATTCGTGCCGCTGACCCCGACGCCATTTTGATCTCCGCCGGACTATCACCTACAGGCAACAATGACACTTCGGCAATCCGCGATGATCTGTACTTGCAGGCGATGTACGACGCGGGCTTTCAGCAGTACATTGACGTGGTGGGGATGCACGCGCCGGGTTATCGCGCACCGGAATATGGACCAGACGACGCCGAACGTGATGACAATGGGCGTTGGTCGACATTTCGCCGCATCGAGGACTTGCGCGCGATCATGATTCAAAATGGCGACGCGGCGCGACAGGTAGCGATATTAGAAGTTGGCTGGACGACTGACCCACGCGAAGATTCTGATTACAATTGGTTTGCTGTCACTCAGGAGCAGCAGGCAGATTACCTCGTGCGCGCATACCAATATGCTTATGAACACTGGCGTCCCTGGGTCGGGCTGATGTCGTCTATCTACATCGCAGACCCGGCGTGGACGCCTGACGATGAGGAATTCTGGTGGGCAATCACCGAAAATGTCGATTGGTCGCCAGATGGAATGCCGCGTCCAGCATTTTATGCCCTGGCAAACATGGCGAAATACTGCGGCGATGAGACGATTCCTGCGCGTGGATCTGATTACCAGCTACCTGTAGATACCCTGCAAATCCCCATTTGCGGCGCGGGAAATTGAGTCATTGAGTTAACCGTTAGCAGTTAGCATCATGTCGTGCCATTAACGGAAACTGCTTGCTGGTAACTGATGACTCTGTGGTTAAAATTATCCCCATGAGCAATCAAACAATTCTCGCTGTCAGCCTGTTTTTCCATCTCATGTCCACCGTGATATGGATTGGCGGCTTGGTGATTCTGTCTATTCTGGTATTCCCCGAAGCGCGGCGCGTGCTGGAAAATCAACCCGTGCTGTACAGGCTGCTGTCGCGTTTGCGCAAACGCTTCACGCCGTTGAGCAACCTCGCGCTGGCAGTGTTGATCGTTACGGGACTGACGCAGATGTCGCTTGACCCCAACTATAACGGTATACTCCAGTTCACGAACACTTGGAGTGTGGTGATGCTGCTCAAACATCTCACGATCATTGGGATGGTGGTGTGCGGTTTGATTTTGCAGTACGCCGTTGCGCCCGCGCTGGAACGTACAAGCCTGCTGGTGGAACGTGGCAAGGGAGACCCTGAGGAATGGGCACGACTACGACGGCGTGAGGTGCGCTTGACATGGGTGAATGTGATTTTGGGCGTGCTGGTACTGGCATTCAGTGCGTGGGCAGGATCGTTATAGCGTTCAGCTTTCAGCGGTCAGCAGTCAGCTTATCGGATATCGGGCGTCAAGGATAGAGGCACAGAGTTTAGGATAATGAATGACGAAACCGATGGCGGAAATCCAGGCAGAATTTGATCGCATCGCGCAGTTTTCAGGCGAAGGTGGATGGGATCACAACAACCATTATCACGACTTTCTGCTGAAGCACGTCACGCCCGGTTCTGATGAAGTGCTGGAAATCGGCTGTGGCACAGGCGCATTTTCGCGGAGGCTAGCGCAAAGGGCGAAACATGTGCTGGCATTGGACTTATCACCGGAAATGATTCGTATCGCCAAAGAGCGCTCGACAGAGTATCGGAATATCGACTTTGAAGTGGCTGATGTGCTGCAATGGGAATTTCCTGCGGAGCGCTACGACGCGATTGCTTCGATTGCGACTTTGCATCATTTACCGTTCGACGAGATGCTGTTGAAGATGAAACGGGCATTGCGACCCGGCGGCGTGCTGCTGGTGTTGGATCTGTTTCAGGGGATAGAAAACTTTGGAGATCTGGCGCGCAGTGCAATCGCTATCCCGATGAGCGCCCTGTACAAGCTGGCGAAAAATGGGCACGTACAGGACTCCCTTGAAGCGCGCGCCGCGTGGGATGCACATGGACAGGATGACCATTATTTGCGGATACCTGAAGTTCGGCGTATTGGTCATGAGATTTTGCCGGGCGCGCAGATTACGCAGCATTTGTTTTGGCGCTACTCGCTGGTCTGGAAGAGGTCTTAGACAAGTTTACAGGTGTCAGTTTTCAACAAAATCTGAACTTAGCACCCTTATTTCTTGCCAAAGTCTTGTTTGTGAACAAGTAAAGATAACAAATCACACTGGCTATATCGCTGAGCGTCCATCAAAATGGTGGCGCAAGCGAGAAGGAACGGATAGCAACCGTTCACCATCAAATTTAGTAGCTGACTTTACGCACCGTGAACCTGTGAACAAGGGGTTTAAACCCCTTGTTCGAGCTAAGTTAGTAGTTGACGGGCGAACACGTTGGTTCGCCCCTACGAACGACGTGGGAATTTGAAGTCAACTGCGCAACTTCTACAAATTATTCTTTGTTTTGGCTGTTTGCTGACTCTTTATCATTCATAACGGTCAGCTTCTAAGGAGCAATTCTTTGTCTACCCGCACAAGTTATTGGATGGCGGTGCTGCTGCTGTTGATTGCCGCAGGCTTGCGCATGTGGCAGCTCATTGAAGTGCCACCCGGTTTGCAGGCAGACGAAATCGACGATATTCGCATTGCCGAAGACATCCGCCGGGGACAGGTTGAAGTTTTTTATAACCTCGGCGATGAAGGGCGTGAAGGACTGTATCATACGGTGCTTGCCGCCGTGACCGCCTTCGTGGGCAACGGCATGATCGCTTACCACATCTTATCGGTGTGGGTTGGAATGCTGACGCTGGCGATTGTTTATGCGCTGGCGGCACGGCTGTATGGACCGCTGCCGGGCGTCGCTGCGCTGGGTATCTTAGCCGTTGGCATGTTCCCGCTAATTCTGTCACGCACGGTTTCGCGTGAGACGCTCGTGCCACTGCTGGTTGCCGGGACGATGCTGGCGATTGCCCGTGCCTTCCCTGTTTATCAACAAGATCGGCGCAGCCGCCCGCCGACTACCTTACCCTTTGCCGTGTTGGGGATTGTGCTGGGATTGGCGTTTTACACGCATCCAGTAGGTTTTGCGATTACGCTGTTCAGCGTGGCGTTTATTATCTATATGCTGCTGTCACGGCAGCCAATGGGCAGTCGCACGCTGAATTACACCAGCTTCGCCGTGCTGGTCATGATTATCATTATCATGCCGTATCTGCTGTCCAGCATCCGTGAACCGAATCTGGGCGGCGCGCAGCGGCTTATCGACGCCTACAATGAATCAGTGCGCCCATTCTTTGAAACGGTATGGGCGGCGGTCA
>CALMZT010000976.1 GCA_937870805.1 uncultured Chloroflexota bacterium | reverse complement strand
TCACGACCTTTGGCGGTGGGGAAACACCCGGCGCAGATCGTCTCATCACCAGCGCGGTCAAGCGTGTAGACAACGGCGTCTATCATCTGCTTGCCGTTGCCGCAGAAGGCGATGAAGCCAATTGGCCCGGTGGCGAGTCGTATGTGCTTGAAATCGCCAACGATGGCATTACCTTTGCCCCACCGCACGATGCCCCTGTGCCACAGGAAGTCATTGATCGCGTGACCGAAATTCAGGAAGGGCTGCGCGACGGCTCGATCACCACAGGCGTTGATCCGGTCAGCGGACAACTGCTTGATGAATCGGATGCAGAAGCCACTGACGCGGCAGCGGAGGCAACTGAAGACGCCACAATGGAAGCCACAGCGGAATCCACACCGTAAGCTGCAAATGCAAAGGGGCGAGTCCAGTGGACTCGCCCCTTCATTTTACGGCGTACTCTCCGCAACAGGCGTCGCCATCGCCAGATTAGGACACACTTCCGGTACCGTGCCCGCGCCGATAAATTCCTGCCACTCGAATGTCGTCAGGTTGCGATTCACCAGCGCACACGCCCGCGCCCGCCACGCCTCATAATCCACTTCCCAAATCACCAGCGTGCTATCTTCGCTGCCCGTTACCAGATAATTGCCATCAGGGCTAAACGCCAGCCCGCGCACGGTATCCGTATGCCCTCGCAACGGACGCCCGATTTGCTGATACGTCGCCACATCCCACAAAATGACGGTCTGATCGACACTTCCCGACGCCAGCATCGTTCCGTCAGGACTGAACGCCACACTTTCGACAAACCACGTATGGCTGTGCATCGGTTCAAAAAGCGGTTGTTGCGTTTGCACATCCCACAGGCGCACCGTTTCGTCGAGGCTGCCCGACGCTAATGTACGACCATCGGGACTAAACGCGACGGTCCGCACGCTGCGAGTGTGCCCTCTCAGTGGTTCGCCAACAGCCTGCCCAAATGTTTCGGACTCGCGCTTAACGTCCCACAGCATGATCGTTGTATCGCGCCCACCTGATGCCAGCAGCGTCCCATCAGGACTGAACGCCAGCCCTTTAATGTAGCCCGTGTGTCCTTCGAGTGTCGCAAGCTGTGTCGGCGCTTGCGGGTCGCTGACATCCCACAGGATAATCGGACTCGCAGCCGTAGAACCCACTGAGCCTGCGCTTGCCAGTATCGTTCCATCAGGACTGAACACCGCCGTCAGCACCCCTTGCGCATGTCCATTCAACGGCGTGCCGATGCGCTGCGGGTTGTTGGGATCGCTGACATCCCACAGAATGATTTGATTTTCCAAGTCATTGCTGGTCGCCGCCAGGATTTGGCTGTTGGGGCTGAACGCTACACTCTCCACTTGTCCATTGGGTCCCGTGAGGGGTGCTCCAATCTGTTCCCGTGTGCGGGCATTCCACAGGATAACAGTGCGGTCAAGACTTCCTGAGGCGATGAGATTGCCATCGGGGCTGTAGGCAACCCCTAACACTTCGTCTGTGTGCCCATTCAAGGTATCCCCAAGCTGCTGCCGTCGCGAAATATCCCAAACGATGATGTTGCCGTCGTCGCTGCTGGAAATCAATATCTGCCCGTCTTGCGTAAATTCTAATCCGTTAATCCAATTGGAATGTCCCACTAAACGCGGTACATCACGAACATCGACAGTGTTTTCGAGCACGTCGCTCATCTGCCACAGCAGGACGACTTCATCTGCGCCTGCCGATGCCAGTGTGCTGCCGTCAGGGCTAAACGCCACTTCCACCACGAAATTATCATGTCCGCCAAGACTGGCGATAGGCGCGACGGTTTGTACATCTGGGTCAACTGCCGCCGCCATGTCCCAGAGGAGGACGTTTCGATCATCCGCGCCAGAAGCGATCAGCGTGTTATCCGGGCTGAAAGCAACCGTTTCTACTGCGCCGTTGTGTCCTGATAACACGCGCACCTGCTGTACTTCTGCTGGATTACTCACATCCCACAGATAAACCATACTGTTCCCTGCGCCGACCACCAACCAGCGCCCGTCAGAAGTCAGTGCCATATCGCGCAGTTCAGCGTCCTCTGTTGCCAGGAAGCTGCCTAGCTGTGTTGGATTTGCCAGATCGCTCATGTCCCACAAGATGACGTTGCCATCGACGCTGCTTGAGAAGAGTATGCTGCCATCGGCGTTGAACATGACATTGACAATACGGCTTTCGTGTCCCAGCAACGGGCTGCCAATCGCCTGTGGGTTGCTTGGGTCGCTCACGTCCCATAAATTCACAGCGTTATCGTAGCCGCCTGATGCCAGTATTTGTCCATCAGGGCTGAAGCTCACGGTATCTCTACGGGTTGCATCTTCTGTGGGGATCACAGCAAGCACTTCGCGTGTTTGCATGTCGGTGATGACAATCTCGCCGTTAACATGTGCGGATGCCAGCAGCGTTCCGTCAGGGCTGAGCGAAATATCTTTCGCACCCGTTGTGTTGCCGTGCAAATAAGTCAGCAGTTGTGGGCTGAATTGCAGCGCATCAATCAATGTGCCGCGCACTTCACCACCTCCTAAGCCCGCTTGCTGCGCAATCGTGTTCGCTTCCAGACTTAGCAGCAGCGCCAGATCCAGCGCACTATCTAGACGCACGGCGGACTGTGCCGCGAGTTGGCGTGCTAGGGCGAACTGCGCGTTGAGTTCAGCCTGTTGAGCGTTAAGATCGGCGCGTTCTGCATTTTGCTGCGCCTGTTCGGCATTCTGGTCGGCGCGCTGTGCGTTTTGCTGTGCCTGGATCGTTTGATAAATAGCGAAGATCAATAAAACCAGCGAGACCGCTAATGCGCCCACGACACTCGTCAGCAGTGAGCGTTGGCGGCGGATTTCGGCTTTGCGGCTCTCGAAAATGTATTTCGATTGGACAGGGGTGGGATTGGGGTCTTTGCTGGCGCTTTCCGAAAGCCACTTCTCAGCCTCCTGCAAATCCACACCCCGCAGCAGGAAGCTGGCATTGTAATCTTTCTTGTCCCATTCCAGCGCGCGTGCCAGTAAGCGTGTATGCGCCTTGACGTATTCGAGGTCGGTATCAATGGCGTGCGTCAAGCCTTTGAACGCTTCGTCAAAGTTATCCGTCTCGCGCATGTAAATCCAATTATGCGAAGCCAACGCGCCGTTCAGCAGCTTATAATCGCTGACCTCACGCAGCAGGATCGGGACTAATCGCTTGTTGGATTGAATGGCGTGGTTCAGTTCCTGAGCGCAGACTTCGGAGGCAACCGAATCGGGCGTAATGATGAAGATGAAGTTATTCGCTTCTTC
This sequence comes from uncultured Chloroflexota bacterium, assembly GCA_937870805.1. GTDB lineage: Bacteria > Chloroflexota > Anaerolineae > Aggregatilineales > Phototrophicaceae > JACAER01. The sequence continues at coordinate 5,232 of CALMZT010000976.1, read as the reverse complement.
AATGCCTCGATAAATTTCCTGCAACCAATCGGCGGTTAGGGGAATGTCTTCCCAATCCACCCAAATATCACGGTTCTGCGCTTTTAATGAGTCTACCAGCTTTTTGACAAACTCTTTGTCTTTGCGTGAGTAGGACATAAAGAGATCGGGCATGGGTTCGCCTATCTAAAATTCAATCTTAGGTTCAGTAACGCCGAATAACGTGCTTGCTCATGGGTAAATTGAGTACAAGTAAAGATTTATGTTTAACGAAGTCGTATGGAGATCAGATTCTTAGAATATCCAACATACACGTCTGCCAATATAGGTAAGTAGGGGCGCACCCACGTGTGCGCCCGACTCCAAAACCCTTACTTAAGAATGAAAGCTATCTCTACCCGATACAAGTTACAGCAGCGTTTGAATTTTATTATAATCAGGCTTATTTCAACAAAAAGTTGAGGATTCCGGGTGCATTGCAAGTTAGTGCAATCAGGCAGCGTTCCAGAGGGTGTCAAAATCATTGCCCAAGACAGCGGAGCGGATGACCAGCATTCGCTTGGCAGGGTCAGCATTCCAACGCATACCCGTGCCTGTCAGGCGCTGCTTAAACTGTTTAACTCCGCTTTCAACCGTACCCGACCCAATGGGCAAGCCTTCTTCTCGAAATTCAAGCTATGGCATCCGCCGTTGGTGACGTTCAAAGTAGCTGGCGAGGTCGTCTCGTTGCCGTTTTTTCAACACGGCAATGATGTTGTGAACACGCCCCATGTAGAGATGGTCTTGGTAGGTTTTGAGCCAAGCGCTGCGTTTTGGGCGGCGTGTATCATCGGGATAGAGGGCGTGGGCAGCCTCTGAGAGATGTTGGGTGGCATGAAACCAATCGACAATCTGCCGTCCGTCAGGACACACATCCTCAGCCACGTTCCAAATCCATAGTGCCCCATCGCCGACAACCGCCCGTTCTTTGGCCGTGGGCAGATCATGCTCCACCGCTAAGGCCCATAAGGCGGGGGTGAAGTTCTTTGCCGAACCGAGAATGGCGGTGGAATGCACCTTCACCCCATGTGCCAGATCGTCCAGTTCCTGCGTATGAGGATTGCGTTCTAAGCGCGTTTCGACATCGAAAACCGTGCCGACCTTCCATTCGCGCCAACCTTCCCCGCGAATGTTGACCCTGCCGCCATCCATCGACACGGCTTTGCGCTGATCCGGGTCCTGTAAAGCAGCGGGCAGCACCACGCGCTCCACACCGACTTGTTCACGCTGTTGCTCAACATAGGTTTGCAAGTGTGCTCCATGCCGTTGTGTCTGTCGCCACAGACGACTGGCTGGCATGAAGCGTTCCCCGATGCGTTCAAACACCTGCTCACACTGAGCATAAGGCAGCAAACCACTCAACCACACCCTCTGTCGCGCCACTTCACGACTGTACACGGTCGCATTCAAGCCCCATTGTTCATCTGGGGGCAAACGCCCCGTTCCACAGCTGGGACACACATAGTATTGACGCTCGACTTCCACTTCTCCCCGAAGCGTGACGAGGCGCTTGTGGCGTTTGCCCCGTCGTGACCTACCCTTCTTGCCACTCTCACCCATGACTTCGCTGGCTAATGGTTGTTGTTTCATCTCGACGAGGCTTTGCAGGGTCTGTTGCCTGATCGCTTGACCCCTGTTGCCTGTCGCTTTTTCCATGTCGCTGAGGGTGATTTCGCTGGCTTCGGGTAACTCATCCAGCAGCTTCTGGATCGCTTTGTGAGCTTGTTGGACTAATTCCTGCTCCAGTTGTTCGCGCTTGGTTGGCATTGAGCAGCCCTTTCCCTTTCTGATGCTTTAGCCTATCTCTTTTTGCACTAACTTGAAATGCACCCTATTACACAGGGTGTATTTCAAGTTAGTGCAACTTAAGCAATGAGAGCGTCGTGCCAGAGCGAATCAAAATCTTTGGCTAGGACAGCGCCAGCAACGAGAAGCATGGGATTAAGAGTCTCAGCCTTCCAGCGCATTCCAGCACCTGAGAGCGTATCTGAAAAGGTAGGATGTGGTATAAAATGGCGGTATGAGCAGAAAAGCTTACCTAACAGACCTGAAAGCTAACGAGTGGGAGCTACTCAAGCCGCTTCTCCCAGATGCCAAAACCGGGCGGCAGAGCGCGCAGCGTCGAGGTGCGGGAAGTCCTGAACGCGATTTTCTATCGAGAGCGAACGGGATGCGCCTGGGACAGGCTGCCGCACGATCTACCCGCCGCAAAAACGGTCTACGCCGATTTCAACAAGTGGTCGGAGGATGGGCTCTGGGAACGGATCAAGGGGATTTTAGTGCGCCGAGGACGCCAGGCAGAAGGGCGCGCCCCGCAACCCGGGGCGACCATCATCGATAGCCAATCGGTGAAGACGACGGAAAAAGGGGCGAACGTGGCTACGATGCGGCTAAGAAAGTGAAGGGAGGCAAACGCCATCTGCTGGTGGAGGTTCTCGGCTGGGTACTGTTGGGGGTTCATGCCGCCAGCACCCAGGAGCAAGACGAGGCGAAACGGGTGTTTGAGCGGTGGCAAGGGCGTCATCCGCGTTTACGCCGGGTGTGGGCGCATGCCGGGGATCAGGGGCAATGGTGGCTCGACTGGCTGCCTGCCACCTGCACTTGGATACTGGAAATCGTCAACCGTCCGGCAGGCGGCAAGGGTTTTGTCTTATTACCCCGGCGTTGGGTGGTCGCACGCACTTTTGGTTGGCTGAGCCATTATCGGGTCTTGAGCAAGGACTATGAAGTCTTGCCGCGCAATAGCGAAGCCGTTGTTTAGGGAGCGATGATCCATCTCATGCGGCGGCGATTGGCACGTCAACCAACTGCTGTACCATCCTAACTGTACTTTTCAGAGGCGCTCTGAGGTCGCCCCTTTTTCATGGCGCGCATTCAACTATAATGCGGCGCGTTTGTCGTTGTAGATCATCGAGCTTATGCGTTCCAAATTCCTGATTGTCATTTTTGCACTTGTGCTTGCGGCGTGCGCGCCACAACAGCAGGCGTTTCGCGCCACCGTTGCCCCAACACGAATCGGTTCGGGCGCACCGTTGTACACGGAGACGCCCACCTCTACACCAACGCCTTCACTCTCGCCCACAGCGACGTTTACTGAAACGCCTCTGTATACGCCAACTCCTACTGCGACGCCGACCATTACACCGACGCCGGGGTTGATGACACTGACGCCGGTTTCAGCAGCGGGCGCTCCGCCAGCGATTTCGGTTGTGCAAGCGGCGCTTTCGCCTACGGAGGGCTGGACGTGCGGCGATTTCCCGTGCGCTGATGACGTTGAAGGGTTTATGAGACGAATTCAAGTACCACCAGGATTTATACTTGAACACGTCGGGCGTTTCCCCGGTCAGCCCATGCAAATCACGTATGGTGCTGATGGACGGCTTTATGCCACACTGTTGATGAATGGCACACGCAACGGCGCGGTGTATGCGATGGACGAAAGCGGGAATACAGAGTTTTACGCAGGGGACTTCGTGTCGCCTGTGGGATTGGCATTCCAGCCGGGGACGGATGTGCTGTACGTCAGTTCGCGGGTGATGCCGATGCAAGGCGGCGCGTTGTGGCGCGTATACAGCGATGGGCGCGTGCCGGAGTTGGTGATTGGGGATTTGCCGTGCTGCTTTCAGATGATCGACAACCAGCCGAACGGAATCACTTTTGGGCAGGATGGTTATCTGTACATGGGCGTCGGCTCAGTGACCGATCATGGTGAGCCTTCGGCGGAAGTGGCACAGCGTCAACCGTATGCTGATATTTTGCCTTATGAAGCGTCGATACTGCGCATCCAGCCGCATACAGGCGAGATTCAAGTGTACGCCGAAGGGATCAGAAATGGGTACGATGTCACGTTCGATACTACCGGGGTGGGTTATGCGACGGACAATGGATTGCTCACCGGACAGGGTGATCGCTTAGTACAAATAGTGTCAGGTGGAGCGCATTTTGGCTTCCCCTATTGGCGTGCCCGCGAGTGCGAAGCCTGCCCTCCTACGCCCGCCAACCTCGACATTCAGCCGGACTTTGTGCGCTTCCCCAACTACACCTTGCCGCGCGGCTTGGTCGCCTACACCGCCACACAGTTCCCGTCAAACTACTTCGACACGCTGTTCGTCGCGCTGTGGAACGGGCGTGACGGCGCGCAGCGTGTGGTGAATATCGACCCGCGCGAACCCAATGTGAGCTTTCAGGGCTATGTACCGACGCCGTTCATCACCGGACTCATTCGTCCCGTTGATGTCGTAATTGCGCCCGATGGTTCGCTGGTGGTCGCGGATTTCATCTACGGGCATGTGTGGCGTGTGCGTTATCAGCAATGAGTAACGAGCAACGAGCAATGAGTCAATACAGTCACTCATCGCTCATTGAACAGAAAACCAATTAGTAGTATGGCTGCGAGACCGCTTTCTCCGGCGACCAATCGAATTCCATATCGCTGTTAGTCGTTAGTCATTAGTCGTTAGCTATTAGTCTTTAGCTGTTAGTAAAAACGAGATCAAACTGATTTTCCGTAAAAGTGCAAGAATACGCTCGTTTGCTGCAAATTGCAACAATTTTAGGGATTGTCGCAACAACAGGTTCGCTTGCTGCAATTTGAACTCAGAAAAATGGGCGTCGATTGCAACAACAGGCACGCCAGTGGCAAAAACAGTTTGCAGCAATTTAAGGGTAAGCTGTGAGTGGATATTTTCATAGCTCCACGATAGCATAAAAATGAGTGCATTTGGGTTCCTTTTGACACTTTAATGCGATTCGTAAGGAAAGTCATTATGCAGCGAGTGCTGATTATCACAACTCTACCGGAGAAGAATGTCAACGATGTGCTGGACGCAATTTCGTCGGCGGGCGGCGGCATCATCGAGGAGTATACACACTGCGCGTTTACCAACAGCGGCACAGGACGCTTTAAGCCAAGCGCGGCGGCAAACCCGCACGTTGGCGCGGTAGGCGAAATCAACGTCGAGCCTGAAGTACGTATCGAAACGTTTTGCGCGCGTGAGGTGGCGAAAGCGGTGGTGCAAGCGATTCGCGAGGCGCATCCCTATGAAGAACCTGTGATTTATGTGCTGCCGCTGTTGGATGAGGGGGAGTTGTAGGGGGCATTTATCAGTTTAAAGACATTCAATCGGGCGAACCAACAGTTCTCAGGCATCAAGTTAAGCCTTAAGGGTGTGTTTTCAGCGCCAGAAACTAAAGTTTCCGGCTGCCGCAGTGCCA
>CALMZT010000975.1 GCA_937870805.1 uncultured Chloroflexota bacterium | reverse complement strand
CGCGGCTTTGCCTTTTTCGAGTGCCACGGCCAGGCGCTCGGCCAGCGCGCTGCTTACATACTTGCTTCCGCTCATCGCCTTGCGTAACGCGCCGATCAGCTCTCCGGCCGCGGATTCCTTGCTGATGAAGCGGCGAATCCGCAAATCTTCATGCAGCAGTTCCGCGTACTTGCCGCTTTCGGCGAACCAGCGCGCATCCCAATCACGGTTGATACCTAAACGAAACCCAATCGGGTGAACCTTACGACCCATGTTATCCCTCTCGCTCTGCCAGGATGACTGTCAGGTGTGCTGTGCGCTTCACACGCGGCTTGTAACGACCACGTGCCCCTGCTTTGAAACGCTTGAGGCGAGGACCTTCACCTGCGAAGATTTCCGAGACGAACAGTCTATCGCCATCCATATCGCGGTTGTTTTCCGCGTTTGCAATCGCTGACTCAATCAACTTATGGGCGAACTTCGCCCCTTTTTGCGGCATGAAGTTCAGCACCGTCAGCGCCTGTCTAGCGTTTAAGCCGCGCACTTTGTCAATCACCAGACGTAACTTCTGGGGACCGATGTACAGGTAACGGCTCTCAGCACGTATTTCTGCCATAATTTTGCACCCCCCTCGTTACTTCTTCTTTACTTTTTTCTCGACCATGTGACCGCGATAAGTGCGCGTTGGCGCGAACTCACCCAGCTTGTGCCCCACCATGTTTTCGGTGACATAGATCGGCACATGACGGCGACCATCATGGACAGCGATGGTGTGACCCACCATTTGCGGGAAGATGGTGCTTGCCCGGCTCCAGGTACGGATCACGACTTTCTTATTGTCTGCATTCAGCTTCTCAACTTTTTTGAGCAGCTTGGGGCTGATAAAAGGACCCTTTTTGAGTGAACGTGACATCTCTTTTTCCTCTAGCTATTAGCTTTTAGCCATTAGCTTTTAGCCAAATGCTAAGCGCTAATAGCTAACTGCTCTTTAACGCCGCTTGCCGCGCCGACGAACGATAAAGCGATCAGTGCGCTTATTCTTGCGTGTGCGGAAGCCAAGCGCGGGCTTGCCCCAGGGTGTCTTGGGTCCGGGCATACCGATACCAGTACGACCTTCACCACCACCATGTGGATGGCTGTTCGGATCCATCGCTGTACCACGCACTGACGGACGCCAACCCATCCAACGGCGGCGACCTGCCTTGCCGAGGTTGATGTTGCCGTGGTCGGTATTACCGACCTGCCCGATAGTTGCCATGCACAGTTCGTGAACCATACGCATCTCACCGCTGGGCATACGCAGTGTCGCGTAGACACCTTCCTTCGCCAGCAATTGCGCTGAAACGCCTGCCGCGCGCGCCACTTTACCGCCGCCGCCCGGTTGCAGTTCGATGTTGTGAACCATCGTACCCATCGGGATGTCGCGCAGGTATTGAGCGTCGCCAACACGCAGTTCTGCTTTTTCGCCGTTGCCGATCTTGTCGCCGACCTTCAAACCGAGTGGCGCAATGATGTAGCGGCGTTCGCCATCTTCATATTCCACCAGCGCGATACGCGCAGAACGGTTCGGGTCGTACTCAATGGTCAGCACTTCGGCGCGCACATCGAACTTGTTGCGCTTGAAGTCGATGATACGATAACGCCGCTTGTGACCACCGCCGCGATGACGCACCGTAATGCGTCCTTGATTGTTGCGTCCACCTTTCTTGCGAATCGCTTCAGTCAGCGAACGCTGCGGGCGTGACGCGGTGATTTCCTCAAATGAGTGCCCTGTCATCCCTCGGCGTCCTGCCGAGGTGGGCTTGTAAACTTTAACCGCCATACAATTACCCTTTAGACGTTAAATAGCTCGATCTTGCCATCGGACAGGGTGACGATAGCCTTTTTCCACTGCTGCGAACGCACGTATTCATTGCGTCCACGCACGCCACGCTTGGCAGGCATGATCATCGTATTGATTTTCGCCACTTTCACCTCGAACAGGACTTCAATCGCTTCTTTGATTTGAATCTTGTTCGCCTTCAAAGCGACTTCAAAGACATACTGTCCGGCTTCCGCCTGACGGCTGGATTTCTCAGTGACGACGGGACGACGGATAACATCATAAATGTGTAATTCAGCCATGATTACTGTTTCTCCCGTCCCCAAATCTGCTTAATGACATCCAGCGCTGCCAGTGGGACAACTACTTTGTCGTATTGCAGCAAATCACGAATGTTTAAGTAACTTGCACGCAGGTAAAAGGCGTTATCCAAATTGCTCACACTGCGCTCGACATTTTCATTGCGTTCTGCGACCAGCACCAGCGCCGAGTTGTCGCCAACCAGCGTCTTAAGTGTCTGCGCCATCTCTTTCGTCTTGGGCGCGTCCATCTTCAGTTCATTGACGAATACCAGTTGACCATCGCGGGCGAGGGCGCTCAGAGCACTGCGAATCGCCGCGTGACGCATCTTTATCGGCATCTTCACAGTATACTTGTGCGGACGCGGACCCTTCGGACGCCCACCGCCGACGAATTGCGTTGCATCACGCGAACCGTGTCGCGCGCGACCTGTACCCTTCTGGCGATACCACTTCGCAGACGTGCGGCTGACTTCGCCACGACGCTGCGTCTTGTGAGTCCCCAAACGGGCATTGTTCATCTGAAGCACGAAGAATTGGTGCATCAGACCCGTGTTAATTTTCGCTTCAAAAATATCGGCAGGCAGATCAATAGTTTGTAACTGCTTGCCGGTCATATCCAATACTGGAACTTGCATGACCTGTCTCCTACTTACGCTGTTTCTTGGCGGGCGCGACAATCACGATGCTGTTGCGCGCGCCGGGGACAGACCCCTTCACGGCGAGCAGGTTGCGTCCCGCGTCTACGACCACGACTTGCAGGTTTTGCGCTGTCACACGATCACTGCCCATGTGACCCGCCATGCGCTTACCCTTGTAGGTACGTCCGGGCGTGGTTGTCGAACCCACTGAACCGGGCGCGCGCGTGCGGTCTGATGCGCCGTGCGTCGTGGGTTGGCGGCGGAAGTTATGCCGCTTGATGCCACCCGCAAAACCGCGCCCCTTGCTGGTGCCGATCACGTCCACAATGTCGCCTTTAGCGAACACGTCAGCCTTGATCTCTTGCCCTTCGCTCACATCCAAATCCTTCACGCGGAATTCGCGGAGGTGGCGCAGTGCAGGCAGATTGTTACGCTTCAAATGTCCCAATTCGCCTTTGCTGACACGTTGGGGCTTGCTTTCACCGTAACCCAGTTGAACCGCTGTGTAGCCGTCACGATCAGCAGTACGAATCTGCGTGACGAAGCATGGACCTGCTTGAATGACGGTCACAGGAACGACGTTCCCCTGCTCGTCAAAAAGCTGTGTCATACCGACTTTCTTACCGATGATACCCTTCATGTTCTCATTGCTCCTAGGGGGCGGACACACTGTAAGTTGTTTACAGCGCTGGGGTGAACCCCCTCCCCATTCTCATTCGCGCAGTGGCAGGGCACTTCCCCTGCATACGCCCTTTAAATCTTGATTTCGATGTCCACGCCTGCTGGCAGATTCAAGCGCATCAGCGTGTCAATCGTCTTGCTGTCCGGGTCAAGCACATCGATCAAACGCTTATGTGTGCGAATCTCGAAATGCTCTTGCGAGTCTTTGTCGATAAACGTCGAGCGTGTCACAGTGTAACGCTCGATGCGCGTGGGCAGCGGCACTGGTCCAACCACCCGTGCTCCCGTTCTCTCTGCCGTTTCGACAATACGCTGCGCCGATTGATCGAGCACGCGATGATCGTAGGCTTTGAGACGGATGCGAATTTTGTTCTTAACTACCATTTTTTGTTTCCCTTAACGAGGGTTATAAATGCCGGGAGTTGCCCCCCGGCATTTGATATTCAGTCGTTTCCAGCGCCTTAATTAAGGATCTCAGTGATGACACCCGCGCCGACGGTCAAACCGCCCTCACGAATGGCAAACTTCGAGCCTTTTTCAAGGGCGACAGGCGTAATCAGCTCCA
>CALMZT010000974.1 GCA_937870805.1 uncultured Chloroflexota bacterium | reverse complement strand
CGACAGGGTTTTGCAGCGGAATAATTTGACCCTCGCTGGTTTCAATTTCAAATTCCTGCTGACTTCCGCTGATGATGCGCTTCCAATCCTTGACTTCCAGCACAATTACGCCCAACGCCGCGCTGACGACGACAAAATCGGGCTTGAGGCTTCCCGTTTCGACCATCAGGCGTGGTTCATAATAAAAGTGATATTGATCGGCGGGCGAACGCTGAAGGAGTTTATATATCTGCCGTTCGCCGTGTGTTTTAAAGTGTCGGTTGTTCATGGTTTAGCTTTAGAACGCAGGTTCGGTTGACCTTATTCTAACGCGATTCGTAGGAGTTTTAAACCAAAGATTTCGACAGTGGAAACCCTTCTTACATTGACGCACATCCTATTTGTTACGCGTTCCCATCAGTAAGAGAGTTTGTACAGCAGGCGTCTGGTTTGATAACGTGGCACTTTTCCATTTCTGCGCCGGATAAGGCATAGCCGTCAACTGACCACAGGGACTAGCCCTGTGGCTTGTCTCTGGCGCTGTGCGGTCTTCTGCACATCCGAGACGCTCGGCTGGTTGAAAGCAGCCGTACTACAAAGGCAGAGCTTATGCTAGTTCTAGACTTTTACGCACACAACTTCTGTGTGCAACCTGATAGTCTGAGTTTGTAAGGTGCATTGGGCACAAAACCGTTTACTCCACTTGTGGAGTGCCTTCACCCATACGTTTATTGTAGCTCATTTGAGGTGAGTTTGAAAGGAGCAAGCGCGCATTCCTCCCACAGCACAAGGCTTTGGGTTTCCTGCGCTAATTTCTTATGAAACACAATTCGTCACCCTCTCTACCTGAAGACCCTAAGGCTGATGTTCACGAACAGCAGCCTGCTTCTCACATGCATGGTGTCAATACAGAACACCAGGTTAATGCCTCACATTCAACACAGCCGCCTACGAAACACAACACTCACGATGCCCACACCGGACAGGGTGTGATGCACGAAGGTCACGCTACCCTCATGCGTGATCGCTTCTGGATCTGCCTTGTGTTGACTATCCCGGTACTGATCTACTCCCCCATGATTCAGTTGTGGTTCAATTACACCGCGCCACAGTTTCCCGGTAGCCAATTCATTCCGCCGCTGTTTGGCACAATTATCTTTCTGGTCGGCGGGCTGCCGTTCCTTGACATGGCGCGCCAGGAACTTGCACTGCGTCAACCTGGCATGATGACGCTCGTCTCACTTGCGATCACAACATCCTATTTATACAGCGTCGGTCTTTTTCTGTTCCCTCCGACAGACGCCATGGGCATGACGGCTGGCACAACAATGGACTTCTTCTGGGAGTTGGCGACGCTCATCACCATCATGCTGCTCGGTCACTGGATTGAGCTGCGCAGCGTCGGGCAAGCACAGGGGGCGCTGCGTGAACTCGCAAAACTGCTGCCCGATCAAGCGGAACGCATTTTGCCATCTGGCGAAACAGAAATCGTCCCCGTTAGCGCGCTGAACACAGGCGATAAGCTGTTGATTCGCCCCGGCGCGAACATCCCCGCAGATGGCATCGTCGTCGAAGGCGACAGCAGCGTGAACGAAGCGATGATTACAGGCGAGAGCAAGCCTGTACACAAGCGTCCCGGTGAGCAAGTCATTGCTGGCACCGTCAACGGTTCTGGTTCCCTGCGCATTGAAGTCCAAAAAGTCGGTGAACAAACCGCACTCGCAGGTATTATGCGTCTCGTCCAGGAAGCACAGCAAAGCCAATCACGGGCACAAACATTAGCCCAGCGCGCCGCATTTTATCTCACGATCATTGCTATTGTCGCAGGTATCCTGACCTTCGCAGGCTGGATGCTGTTCACAGGACAACTCTCCAGCGCAGTGAGTAACACTGTTGGCGTGCTGGTCATCGCCTGTCCACATGCGTTGGGCTTAGCCGTGCCACTCGTGATTTCCATCTCCACGACCCTTTCAGCACGTAATGGACTGTTGGTACGCAAGCGTCTTGCTCTCGAAAGCGCCAAAGACCTCAATATCATCATCTTCGATAAAACTGGCACACTCACTAAAGGCGAACAAGGCGTTGTCGATTTTCAAACAGACGGTATTGAAGCTGATGAAGCACTCAGCATTGCGGCGGGTATCGAAGGGGACAGCGAACACGTCGTTGCGCAAGCCATTCGCCAATACGCGCAGCAGCGCAACAGCCAGCCCGCGACAGTTACAGGTTTCGAGAGTCTGGCGGGGCGGGGTGTTAAAGCCTCTGTCAACGACACAACCTATTACATTGGCGGACCTCGTTTGCTTGAGCAGCAAGGCTGGACGCCATCTGCCACCTTGCAAGCCGCGCAGCGTAAAGCAGAAGACGCCGGGCAATCAGTGGTTTATCTGGCAAATGAGCGCGGCATTGTGGCATTGTTCGCAATAGCAGATGTGATCCGCGAAGAAAGTCGCACGGCGGTGCAAAAGCTTCACCAGCTTGGCTTAAAAGTAGCGATGCTCACAGGTGACAGCGAAGCCGTTGCGCGCGCAGTAGCCCAGGAACTTCAGATTGATACTTACTTTGCGCAAGTGCTGCCAGAGCACAAAGCCGGTAAAGTGCGCGAACTGCAACAGGGTGGCAGCAAAGTGGCGATGGTCGGTGATGGGGTCAATGATGCACCCGCTCTGGTCACGGCGGACGTGGGTATTGCCATTGGTGCAGGCACAGATGTCGCAATCGAAAGCGCGGGAATAATTCTGGTGCGCTCTAATCCCTTGGATGTCGTCAAAATCATTCGCCTCAGCCGCGCCACCTATCGCAAGATGATCCAAAACCTTGTCTGGGCAACAGGCTACAACGTCGTGGCTATCCCGCTGGCGATGGGTATCCTCGCGCCTATCGGTATCACGCTTGATCCCGCAGTTGGGGCGCTGTTCATGTCCGCTAGCACTGTGATCGTAGCAATCAACGCCCAATTGCTGCGCGGCTTGAACTTAGCCAACGACTAAATCGCATCCTCAAGCAGGGCGATTGCATCAAAATCGCGAATTGGGTCAAGGAAGGTCAGAAACGTCATTGTAGGGGCGAACCGGTGTGTTC
>CALMZT010000973.1 GCA_937870805.1 uncultured Chloroflexota bacterium | reverse complement strand
TTCATCGCCAGACCTGATTTGGCCGCCAGACTTTGCGTGAAATTTTCAAACGCCAACAGCAAAACCGCCGCGGCCGCGCCACAGACAATGCCCGTCCCCGCAAAAATGCGCCCCCAGGCAGGCCATTGGCGTTCGCCGCCGCTGAAGGGCAATGGCGCAAAGGCATTGGTGTTCCAGGCAAAGAGCAGCGCGCCTAGGCACGCCACAATCAGCCCGTCGCGCAGGCGATAGGTGGCAAAGACATCGCCCTCGGCGACCAACCCAAAGCCATACCACGCCAGGGCCACCCCCAGCGCCAACCAAAGCAACTTACGCACGCCGCGCGCTACCTATTGTTCGCATACAAGTTCATGACACAATCCAAGATTAGGGCCAGCATATTCTGTGGCACACAGCCTGATTTCCTGAATCAAGTCATCGGTGATCTCTAGTTCACCGCTCTCGACATCAACCTCGATTGCGCCGACCTCGCCTAAATCACCTGTAGGCGGGAGCGAAAGGCATACCGGCACACGCCAACGAATGCGCTCGCCGACAACTAGCGTAGGCTCGTTACCATGCAGTTGCGTGCTGATTTCATCGACCACAAAGCCCGTAACCTTTTGGCGTGCCGCAAAGGCAGATATGAATATATCTGCCGAAACTTCGATATGGACAGAAAGGCGGCCTTGATTCGAGGGTAGTTTACCCATCTCTACTTTCATTGTGTTACTCCTGCGACACCGAATTGCCCGCGCGGACGGAGCTACCCCATTCTATCATAGTCACCGGGTGAGAAGTTGACACTTATCTAGCGCTTTCCAAAGGTGACAGGCACTCTATCAATGCGCCACGCCTATCGTGGCGCGTTGGCGGAGTGCCTGTCACCTCTCTGGCGATGTGACCCCAAAAGTACAGTCACCGGTTGGTCAAGTGCGTAAGTCCTAGCATTTATCTCATTGCTCATTGCTTTTTCCTCATTGCTTCCCTTTAATCAATGGGGGCAACTCTGGAAGCTGCCCCCACTTTAGTCAAGTTACACGGTACGGACTAGCCTTCGGGCACGTCTGCGCCGCCCGGACGCAGATCAGGCGCATCCACGAAGTCGGTCAACGCCACATTGATCGGCACCAGCAGTTGACGCTCCCCAACGGTCACGACCATCGGCGGGTTCTCCGCATCCGCCATTGATGCCCCGTCTTCAGCGAGATAGCCCATCATGGCGATACGGTTAGCGCTGGTCGAACGGCGTCCTTCCTGGAAGTTGATGGTTGTCAAACCCAGCGGGCTGTAGTCCAGTCCTTCGATGGTTTCCTTGATGTCTGCACCCGTGATGTTCTCGAAGCCGACGCGGTTCGCCGTCTGGATATAGATTTCGGTGTACAGGTCAACCGTCTGCCAGCCGAGCAGATAGGCGATGTTCTGCGTCGTCGGTGTATGCGACTCAGGCGCAGTTTCGGCAGCAGCATCGAACTGTTCGCGAATGAGCGCGATGCCGGGTTGATCCGTTTCTGTCCACCAGTAGAACGGCGCGGAGCCAAATAGACCATCGGTGGACGGCAGTCCATCCGAACCGAACGTCGCCTGACCCAACAGACCGACGGAGGTATCCAGCGCCCAGTTCACGCCCGCCAGCACCACCTGATCTTCCAGACCGAGGTTGACAACGGTTGCTGCTACCAGCGCGGGACCCGTCGCCAGTGAGTTGGTGTAGAGGATGGTCGCGCCTGCATCGACCAGATTTTGCACCTGTGCGCTGATGTCCTGTGTCGTGGGCAGGAAGAATTCTGAACCCGCGTGACTGACACCGACGGACTCGCAGTATGACCAGACTTCTTCAGTGTCTGCTGCGCGTCCGAATGCGCCTTCCCAGCTAATATAACCAATGGATTGACCTTCACCGAACACGCCCATCGGATCATTGCCCACGAAATCGCAGAATGAGCCAAGCTGATCGGTGTACAGCGGGTTGGTGGCGAAAATCCAGCCGGGTGTCGCGCCATCGTCGCCGTACAGACCGGGCACAGACCCCGCCGAGATCAATACCGGGATTTCGTCTTCGGCAACACGATCACGCAGCGCTTCGGCATCGCCAGAGGCGTACAGTACCAGCAGCTGCGGCTTGGGATCTTCGGTGGAGAAGCGATCATAGGTGGCGACCACCTGATCGGGAACGCCCGCCGTGTCGTCAAAGCGCTGTGAAAGGGTCGCACCGCAGACGCCACCATTCGAGTTGTAGTAATTGATAGCGTCTTCCAAACCGACGAGCAGCGGCTGCGTGATGAATGCATAAGAACCACTCAGGTCGCCAAAGTGTAGAATTTCGATATTCTGTCCAGTGAGGTCTTCCTCACATTCCGTGTGCTGGATGAAATCGGGGAAGCCCGCATCATCCTGTGCAAGCGCGGGCGCGGCAAACACCCCTACCAGCAAAACGAGCATTAACAAAAATTGTGCCTTTTTCATTCGTAAACTCCCTTTTCTTTAAATTAAACTCATTCTTAGGCATTTGTTTGCCTTCGAACACAATGTTAGTGGCATTCACGCCTTTCGACAAACACACGAGGTGCAAATTCGCTGTGTATGTCGCACAAAACTTTGCCCTTTTAGTGTGAATAAGGGCGCAGTTTCCACGAGATTTTCAAAATTTCCCAACGATGGGCAATACCGCGCGGCTCAAGAATGAGGAACACAATCAGCGCCGTGCCAAACATAATCGGGTCAAGCGAACTGTTGATCTTCACAGCGTCGAGGAACGGCAGTGTTTGGGCAATGCTGTTGAGCGTTTCCGGGCGCAGCAGCGTGTCCTTGAGAAACGGGATCACGATGTCTTCGACCAGTCGGAAGAAGGCGACGCCGAACAATGGACCTAAGGGGAAGCCTGCGCCGCCAACAATTAACATACCGAGCGTCAAAATCGAAGTGTCCAAGCCAAAGGAAGCCACTGACACGGTGTTATCCTCAAAGGCGATCAATGCGCCCGCGACCCCCGCGAACAGCGCGCTCAGGAAGAAGGCTTGCAGCTTATAGGCGAAGACGTTGATACCCAGCAGTTCCGCCGCCAGATCGTTATCGCGTACCGAGATGAATGCCCGCCCGACGCGCGTGCGTGAAATATTGCGTGCTGCCAGCGCCATGAACACCGCCAGTGGAATGATGATGTAGTACATCTCTGAGCTGCTGTTGAATTGCAGCGGTCCTAACTCAGGGAACGGCACTTGCAGCGGATTCGAGCCGCCTGTCCAGGTCGACAGCGGATTGCGCAGCACCCAGGGAATGATGAACTGTGCTGCCAGCGTCGCCATCGCCAGATAGAAGCCTTTGACGCGCAGCGACGGTAAGCCGAACAGCAAGCCGACCAAGCCCGTGAATAATGCCGCCAGGGGCAGCGCTAACCAGAAGGGCAGCGCGGGAAAAGCAAAATCGCCTACAGTGAAGCCGCGCACCATAAACGCTGCGCTGTACGCTCCAACTGCCATAAATGCCGCGTGACCGAGCGAAATCTGTCCCGTGTAGCCGATGAGAATATTCAAGCCCAGCACGGCAATGGTGAAAATACCGATGCGGTTGATAATACCAATCCACGACTGCGGCACGATGTTGAGACCCAACGGACCCGCTACCGTGAGCAGCGGGATCAGCAGCAGCAGCACGAAGCCGCCGTAAGCCTGAATCTTGTCGGTGCGTGTGCGGTTCAGCGCGATGTCTTGCGCGTATCCTGTATCGAAAACGCCTGCCGGGCGAATGTTGGCTGACATAAAAAACTCCTTCTATTGTGCTGGTATCTGCATTGAACGGGCATCCCGCACAGGAACGGATACCAATTCCATTGTCGCCCCAACGAGAGGTTTGCTTTCGACATACGCGAAACGATAAGCCTCGGCAATGCTGCCATCCATGATGACAGGACAGCCTGCCTCCGCAAAACGCGCGATAGCCCCTTCAAAGGCTAAGCCTTCTGTGCCGACGCCGAGATAATGCATCCCCTCACCATTGGCGTCTAACCATTCCTGATAGAGACTTGCGCCTTCTAACGGCTGCACCAATTCCAGGCGTGTGCTGCCAACGGTGGTCACGGCGACCCGTGCGCGATAAGTAACGACTTGCCCGCGCAGTTTTGTGTCGGAAAGGCGCGGCGCTTCAAGGGTGTACGTTTGCCATTGATCGAAGCCCAACGCCTGCGCGTAGTTGCGCTGCAACGCCTCGACATCGCGGGTGACAATGCCGATTTTGTAGATGTCGCTGATGAAACGGTTGGGCAGCGGCGCGTTCATGTCTGAAGCCGACGCAGGCACCCAAAAGTCTGCCTTGCCTAAATTGACTGCCATGCGCGACGATAAGCCCGGCGGCATTGCCGAGAACTCGATCACTGTTCCTAACGTCTTTTCCGAGTCGATAAAGGAAAAGCGTGGACCCCAGCGCTGGGCGATGAAGTCTGGCAGCGGCGGCAGCGTCATGCCACCCACCAGCAGCGGCGCATTCACGCTCCCCGATTGCAATATGGGCAGGTTCTGTTGTGCCATGCGTTCCAGCGCGCCGCCGTAATCCGCATCAAACAACATGTGATGCAGACTGTTCCCGGCTTTGGTCAGGAACTCACGGTAGATGCTGTCGCCCTCAACAG
Source organism: uncultured Chloroflexota bacterium (assembly GCA_937870805.1). Taxonomy (GTDB): domain Bacteria; phylum Chloroflexota; class Anaerolineae; order Aggregatilineales; family Phototrophicaceae; genus JACAER01. The sequence continues at coordinate 3,192 of CALMZT010000973.1, read as the reverse complement.
GCTGGATGATCTCGACCTCCATATCACCGACCCATGCAAACCCTAGCTTCATCGTATAGGGCTGGTCTTTGCCGCGCACCCGTGTATTGAAGATCATCGGCGGGCGATAATGCCAGCATTTGAACGGTCCAATTCCCAACTGATTGAATGCACGCGCCGTCGCCTCAATGTCGGCTGACATCACGCATACCTGGGGAATGCCACGAATAAAACTGTTCATGGTGTAATGCTCTCAATAAATTTCTTGGCTCTTGTCCAGAAGTAGTGCGGTCTTATCCGAACAAGGGGATTAATCCCCTTGTTCACACGAGTTTTAGCCCTTAGTGCGTCATTTTCACTCAGTCTGAACATGAGCCAATTTCTTTTGTGTCTAATTTTTCTCTATTTGTAGGGACAGACCGACGTGTCTGTCCGTCTTTGAGGGAGCACACGCAGGTGCTCCCCTACACAGGGCGCAAACTGCCCCTGTTCCTTGCTAAATTCTGTCGATGCGCTTCTGCCCGAACAAACCTTCGGGGCGCAGCACCAGCACGACCATCAACACGATGTAGGGCGCAAGCTGTTCACCAATATCGCCAGAGAATAAGAGCTTGGAATATTCTTCCGTCAAGCCAATCGCCAGCCCGCCGATCAGCGCGCCACCAATCGACTCGATGCCACCAAGCAGCACTGCGGGGAACGCTCGCAGCGCAAGGTACTGCATGTTGGTATCCAGGTTCGTCGCGCCGCCGTGCAGCACGCCCGCCACGCCTGCCAGCAGCGCCGCGATTGCCCAGGCGATGGCTAAAATCATACGCACTCGCAAGCCTACCGACTGCGCCAGCATCTGGTTTTCGGACGTGGCGCGCATCGCCAGCCCGACGCTGGTGTAGCGGAAGAAAAGCCAGAAGGCGAGAAATGCGACTAACGACAACCCGAAGGCGTACAACCGCGTGCGCTCAACGGAGATGTTGCCGCCAAGCAGTTCTGCGGTGTCAAAGCGCAGCGGACTGGCTTTCACTTCGATACCGATGGGATTCACCTCCGAGAAGATCAGCAGCGTTTGCGGCTGGCTGCCCCAAATCAACTGCGTCGTGCCGTTCAAAATCAGTGATACAGCCAGCGTCATCATCACCGAGGCAAATAATGGCTGTCCAATCAAGGGGCGAATGGTGAAACGTTCCACTGCCAGCCCTAACAGCGCCGCGCCCATCGCCCCGCCGACAATGCCGCGAATCCACTTGTAATTGGGACCGGGCAGCGTGAGAACGAACGTCAGCGCGATCACCGCGACCACGCCGATCACAATCAGACTTGGCTGGCGAAGGAGGTTACGCCAGCCAAATATGCTGACCGCCAAGCCTACCGTGACCAGTGAATAGATCAGCGCGAACGGCAGGGCAATGTTACTCGTCGTGAAAAAGCTAAAGAAGATGAAGCCCGCCACCATCATCATGCCGCCATGCGCGAAGTTGAACACGCCTGACGCTTTGTTGATGACGACGATACCCAACGCTACCAGCGAGTAGACGCCGCCGACGAGCAAGCCCGTGATGCCACTTTGCACGAGGCGGTTCGGCGCTGACGAGGCGATCAGTGGACCAAGCCACACCAGCGCGATGACGATCACCGCAACGGTGGCGATCAGGGATGGCAGTTTACGTGGGTCTCTCAATGCAGCAGTCATAGCAATAATCCTTCAAATTAGTCTCGGTTGGGTCTCACTGACACGTTTCATAGTCATTTCAGCGTATTCTGGTACAAGTTCCAAGCCAACAAAATATCTTCCCCACTCACGTGCGATTATCGCTGTCGTTCCCGAACCCATAAACGGGTCTAAGACAACATCTCGCTTTCCTGTACCTGCCAAGATACAAGTTTCGGCAAGCTGCGGTGGGAATACTGCAAAATGTGCCTCGCGGAATTTACCAAGCGGAATACTCCATACCGTTCGCTTATTTCTTCCTAACGGATGGAATGCTTGATCCCAACGTCCATTATGTAAATTAGAATTGCCTTGATTCTTGCCTTTCTCAGGTGTTCCATCGCGCTTACCTAAATGATTTCTGCCACCTTTCATTTTCGAGTCCTCTGTAAAAGTCACGTGTGGTTCTCGTATTGCATCTGCATCGTAGTAGTAATTAGCAGATTTGGCGAACAGAAAAATGGTTTCATGATCTATAGTAGGTCTGTTTTTTACTGAAGATGGCATCGCATTCGGTTTATGCCATATGATTTCGCTACGTAACAACCAACCAGAGTCTTGTAACGCTAATGCTACTCGCCAAGGAATACCTAATAACTGACCATCTCGATAAGTGTCACCGAGATTTAACCAGACTGTACCATCTACTTTGAGAACTCTTTTCAATTCCTCAAAAAGCCCAACCAATTTCTCAACGTATGTGAGGGGACTGTTCTCACGTCCAAATTCTTCTTCGCTTGACTTCGTAGAATACTCACGATGACCAAAATATGGCGGACTCGTCACTACACATTGAACAAAATCATCGGGTAATGTTTTTGCTATCGTCCAGCTATCTCCAACAATTACTTTATCAAGCACATCTTGAACGTAGACTTTAGAAGGTTGAAATGTCATCGTTCGACTCTTTTAGGTAATACTCTTTTATCCAAAACCGATTCTATAAATTCATTTAAACTGTTTTGAGTCTCATTGTCAAAACTCGTAAATTGGCTGGGTGATATCTCAAAAACAATTAAGTGATCGACGAGTGTCCTTAAGTTCAAAGTCTCGCGCTTAGACCAATTATTCGCCACAATTATGACCACCAGATAATCTTCTGGGCTTTCCAACCTTGCCGTGTTGATCGCTGAAAAAATATCACGACTGAACAAGTGAGAATGTCCACCGCCCTCTGTTTCGCGGGTTTTAATCGGAATAAGAATCCGTCGAATTAGCTGCGATTGTTGGTCGCGCAGGTTAGCGCTTACATCATAAGTTTCGTTATGGATGGATACTTGTTTATCATGAATCTCTACTTCAGCATAAACACCATACCCTTTATATCGTTCAAAATAAGCTTGTATGGCTACCACCAACGCTGTACGTACAACAACTTCTTTTTCACGCCCTTTTATGCTGCGCCGTGAACCTTCAAGACGGTCAATAATCACTTCACGTATCGCGTCCCAAGAAAACGTTTTGACATGAGAACGATATTCACAAATCAATGCTGTTAGCACTTCGAT
>CALMZT010000972.1 GCA_937870805.1 uncultured Chloroflexota bacterium | reverse complement strand
CTCCCGATTTCCTGAGTAACTGTCCCCAATAATCGGGATCGTATTTTTCGGCTGTGAACAGTGGAATAAAATCTTTGTAGCCAATTTTCGTGTGCGGGCCATAGGTCTCGACATGGTGCTTGAATTCGTCCGATCCCTGCAAATACATATTGCGCGGATACCATTCATTACCAAATGCTGGTACTGCATAAAGACCCCAGTGGATAAAAATGCCGAATTTCGCGTCCTGATACCAGTCAGGGACTGTGTATTGTTTCAGAGACTCCCATGATGCCTGAAACGGACCATTGGTTATCACTTGCTCGATTGGAGCCATATAGCCTCCGTCAAAAATAATTGCACAAGAGCGATGCTATCGCTCATAGACAACGCGGTTAAAAGGTTATAGCGCTCCTTCGGGAGACCACGGCCCCTGACGTGCTGATTGGGTTCAAATGATCTTCTGGCAGATTGACCCGCCAGTGAGCGTACCAAATTGCCGCCTTTAGCGGTGGCGCGGTCCATTGAAGCGTTGGCCGATCAGTGACAGGATGATGACTAGACCATTAAAGAACTGGGTCACATAGCCCGTTAGCCCAGCGGCGATGATTCCTGTTTCAATCGAGGCGATGATACCCACGCCAATGGAACTGCCGACGACTGTACCGATGCCGCCCCAGGTCGGCGTGCCGCCAACAAATACCGCCGCCAGCGCGGGCAGCAGTAAGCCGTCGCCCGTGGTAGGCCACCAGTTCTGATTTACCAGCACGGAAAGCACACCCGCCAGCGTTGCACCGATGCCCATGAAAATATAGGCGCGAATCTTGACGCGGTTCACGTTGATGCCCATTTCGGCGGCGCTGGCTGGATTATCACCGACGATCTGCACATGCGTGCCGAATTTATGGCGGTTGAACAAAATCCATCCGAGTCCTACAAACAGCAAACCCCAGAGCATGTGAATCGGGAAGCCTCGAATCCAAGGGAAATTGTCGATGCGACCTGCGAAGATTTGCCAGAACAGCAATTCACGCATTTGCGGGAATTGGATGGCAATCCCTTCCGTGCCCATGTTGATGATCCCGCGCAAGAGGAAGTTCATACCGAGCGTGGCGACCAGCGACGACAGCCCAACATAGGTGACGAGTGTGCCGACTGAAACACCGACGAGGATGCCGAGCAGCAGCGCCGGGATCACTGCCGTGAACGGATCCCAACCGTCGCGCACTGCCGCCGCGAACACCCACGAAGTAATACCAGCCGTCGCCGGGAATGATAGGTCAATTTCGCCGGACGCGATGATGAAGACAAGCGGCACGACCACGAACAGCGAGATCGGCAGCGAGATAAAGATGGAACGATAGGTAATCGGGTTGGTGAACACGCGCGGACTCAGAATCATGAAGATGGTGAGCATTACTACGAAGATCATCAAAGCGCTGAGGGCGCGGCGATTGTTATTGACCCATTGGCGAAATGGTTTTGGCTGTGTCCGGCTCGGCGTCGCGGCAGGAAGTGAAGTGCTTGTGGTACTCATGGTTTAACCTCTGTATGGTGCGCGACACGGGCAAAATCCTTCATGTGTTGGACAAGACGTTCCGCGTTCTCGACTTCGGATTTATCCGCCGCGATCCAGAATCACAAAGCGGTCGGCGATGTCGTAAGCGTGAAAGATGTTATGGCTGATGAACAGCACCGAACTGCCCTTCTCTTTAGCCGCCAGCATGAAGTTATAAACTTTCTGTGTTTCGGTGAGCGAGAGCGCCGTAGTCGGCTCGTCGAGGATGAGGAGTTCAGCTTCGAAGTAGAGTGCGCGCGCAATAGCGACACCCTGACGCTCGCCGCCGGAGAGCGTAGCGACCACCGAATCCGGGTTGAACACCTTGGACGTAAAGCCAATCTCACGCATCAAACGTTCCGCTTCCTCGTACTGCTTTTTCACGCGGATAAGACCGAACAGCCCCGTAATCTCGCGCCCCATGAAGATATTACGTGCGACGGTGTGCTGCACCGCCAGCGCGCGATCCTGATGCACGGTTTCGATACCGGCGGTATGCGCTTTGGCAACTGTCCATCGACCTTCCACGCACTTGCCGCGTATCCAGAGTTCGCCTGAATCGGGTGAATGTACACCGGAAAGAATCTTGATCAGGGTTGACTTACCCGCCCCGTTATCGCCGATTAAGCCGACGATTTCCGCTTTGTTGACGTGCATCGTCACGTGCGACAGGGCATTAACGTTGCCAAAAGATTTTGTAATCTCCTTCAATTCCACGAGCCGTTGCTCCATGCTTGTGTCCTCCAAGGTAGATGGATAGGAAGATGGAATGAGCAAATGAGGAATACCGCTAGGTATTGATCGCCGACACAATCCCCTCACCTACGCGAGGGGATCTGGTTTGTGCTGCTTCCTCTATTGTAAAGAAGAGGGAGCAGGGAGTGAGGTCAGGGTCACTCCCTGCCCGCCACCCTAGCGGTACCCCGCGATAGCGAGTTCTGCGACGTTCTGATAGTTCGACGTATCAACGAATCCCGCCCCCGTATCGACGTTCATCGGCCCGAAACCGTAAACAAGCGAATTGCACAGGCTGAGGATCGGCAGATAGCCCTGGAGGAACGGCTGCTGGTCAGAGGTCAATTGTACATAACCGCTGGTGAACGCTTCCATAATCGCCGGGCTGGTATCGAAGCCAATGTTATATATATCGCCGGGTGCCATGCCTAATGCATCCATGTAGCCGGGTACTGCACCCAGCAACTGTCCACCGGGATAGACGATGAGACGGAGGTTCTCAGCATTCAGGACGGCAGCGGTCAGCGGCGGGAGCGCCAGATTCGGATCGGATGCATATTCCGGTACGGCATCGAGACGCACGACGGTTAAGCCTGCCGCTTCGAGGGCATCCGCTGTTGAGCCTTCGCGCAGATCACGCCCCGGCTGACCCAGTGGAACAAACACAATCGCTGTGTCACCTGCTCCTAGACCAAACTGCCGAACCGCTTCTTCGCCGAGTGCGCGTCCCTGCGAGACCAACTGGGCACCGATATAACCGCCGCCGAAGGCAGCACGTACTTCCGGTACATCGACATTCTGATACATCATGACAATACCAGCGTTAGCGGCTTCTTCCGCCAGCGGCATGATTGCTGCGTCGCCCGGATGCCCCATCATGGCAATACCATCCGGTTCGGCAGCAATTGCCTCGCGGAGCTGCTGGGTCATGCGTTCAACATCCCAACCAGAGTAAATATACTCGACGGTGGGTCCGAGATCAGCTTCAGCCGCCTGTGCACCGCGCTGCACAATCGAGCCAAAAGCATCGCCTTCAGCACCACCCGTGAAGAATCGGATCGTCTTGCCAGCGCACCATCCTGCGCTGTCTTGAGCGCTCACTGGCAAGGTGAACGCCAACACGACCAACGAAATCATGCTCAGAAAGACCAATTTTTTCTTCATTTTTTCTCCTTATTGTTCAAAAGATTAGCAGGTGCTTCACAATCTTTACTCTAATAAGTCCCTCCTTTCATACAAGAAATACCCTTATTTCGCTGGCAAGCGCTTTGGCGCACAACCAGACGTTAGGGAATCAACATTTGCGCTAATACCGCTATCCTAGTACACCAAATCACTAAGGGTGAGGGTTGATTGGGTAATTCTAGAGTGCAATAACGCGGAACCACTCCTCATTTTCACCAAATCACGATACTAGTCTGCGGTGGGATCTGCTTTATGATATTTGGCTCTTTTCCTTAACGACTGGACTTCTCGCTAAGATCAACCACTGTTTTTTCTCCTGCATAAATCAGTCCTGACGATTGTGAGTGCTTCAATGGCATTATACCTTCAGTAACCTTAATCAGCCGAAACTCTCTTGATACTGGCATTCCGGGATAACTCCCTTCCCGCGAATCAATTGTTAGCTGCCGGGATTGGTCGTTCCAGTTCATAGGAATCTTTGCAAAGAGTCCCTGCTCGTAGTTGTAGTTGTCGCCTTCATCTTCATAAAAGGTGAAGTGACCGTCCTGCCCCGGATAGACATACAATTCGATAGGTGTATGTCTTCCTTCCCATGTGTGTTGAATATCAGGACCAGTCGGCAGAATCGATCCACTACGAACAAACAGAGGCATCATTTCCAATGGAGCATCTGCGATGATTGTTTGCCCACCCGCATAGTGCTTACCCGTCCAAAAATCGTACCAACTAACACCTTGCGGTAGATAAACCGATCTGGATTTGCTTACGCCGTTGAGTTGAGTGGATTGTGCCGTGTAATACATGGGCTGTGTTACAGGGTTGACGAGGAGTGCGGGACCCAACATGAACTGATCGTTAATATCATAGGTAGCCGGGTCACAACGGAAATCAAAGGGCAAGGCACGCATCATGGTGTAATCTTCGTGCGTAACCATGCCCGCGAGGGAATAGATGTATGGCATCAGGCGGTAACGCAACTGAAGAAATTTCACAAGCGCGTCGTAGAACATTTCACCAGGTTCCCCAAAACGCCACACTTCACGTGGGGTATCGGTGCCATGTGTTCGAAACATCGGCAGGAAAGCACCATATTGGAACCAGCGCACGTACAACTCACGGTAGCCCATGTCTTCGACACCGAGATCGAAGTCCCCATTCCAGAACCACAGTTTTGGGTCATTCTTGACGAAGAACGCGCCAATGTCAGTCGTCCAGTAGGGTAAGCCGGTTGCACAAAAATTTAGCCCATCGGCGATCTGGCGATGAAGCGTATCCCACGTTGCTGAAACATCGCCAGACCAGGTAATCGTGCCGTAACGCTGCTGGCCGATATACGCAGAACGAGTCAGGTTGACGACTCGTTTGTCTGTGCCTGTTTTGCGCTGCCCCTCGTAAATCCCCTGCGAGTGCAGTAGTGAATAGGCGTTGATATATTCGGGATCTAAATACCGTTTCGCTTCTTCAGTGTTAATACGAAGGCGTTCTTCCGGTTCAGGTTTAAAAGCGCCCGTCCAGTCTGCCTGAAATGGTTCCGTACAGTCGCACCACCAGGCATCTATCCCGTAGGAAAACAATCCTTCGTTCGCTTGTTTCCAGTAAAGTGCCCGTGCCTTTTCATTGAAAGCGTCGTAAGTCCCCTGGTTACCGAGCAGATAACCTTGCTCGCGCATTTCGCGCCAGTTATCTCCACCCGGATTCATGTTCGGCCAGATCGAAATCATCAGCCGGGCATTTAGATTGCGGAGTTCGGTCATCATCCCGTTCGGATCGGGAAACCGTTCTGGATCGAGCGTCTTCTGTCCCCACAGGTCACTCGGCCATGATTTCCAGTCCTGCACAATGCAGTCTAGCGGAAGACCACGTTCCCGATATTCCTTTACGACATCAATCAGTTCAGTTTGCGAGATGTAGCGTTCTTTTGACTGGATATAGCCAAAAGCCCATCTGGGAAGCATGGTTGCTTTCCCGGTTAGCTGTCGAATACCCTGGACGACTTGATCGAACTCAGGACCGTAAATGAAGTAGTATTCCAGTTCATCATCAACGTCCGTCCACAAGTAGGAACCAAACGCATCATCATGGAAAATCATCAACGAATAACTGTCGAGCAGGATGCCGTAACCTCTGGTCGAGAGCAGGACCGGGACAGCAACCTTCATATTTTGCTGATACAAATACTGGTGCTGCCCCCGCAAATTCATCATGCCTTCTTCGTGAGTGCCAAGCCCGTATAGTGCTTCGCCCGACATCCATTCGAACTCAAGTTTTGTATGGAAAGCATGGCGGTCAACGACCTGCCTCGCAGATGGGTTGTAGGCATGGACACCATCTGCATCTCTACGTATTTGAGCCTCAACGGATTCGTCAAATACCGATTTGACAACATCGACTGGTATAAGGGTTTTTCCCCCTCGATCTGGTTCTTTCGTCAGAATCTGACCTGAACTATCGAGATAGGTGAATGCGCCAGTCTGCCTGTTAATCCGAATGGATAGTTGTGAGGTTGACAACATCAGCGTTTCTGTTGTTTCACTCACCTCAAAACCGACGCGCAGGTTCGGAGATTGGCGCACCATCAAACTTGCTTTAGTGCTGAATTCTTGAGTCGGCGCGAAACGAACGCGAATAATGCTGTCTGAGTAAGGGGTCAGTTGAAGAAACCCTCCGGGAATTTGTAGAATAACAACCTTATCAGGGTTCATGTTTTGGATCGTTTGCAAGGGTGTACGCTCCATATTTAATAGGTTAGTGTTACGGACTCCTGCGCTTGGACACTTCCCACCGCAAGAACCACAAGCAGCCCAAAAAGAATGATTGTTAACTTTTTCATGCCTAATCGAACCTCCAAAATCTTTCTAAATTTTTGACATTTGATCTTCCAAACAATGGCGCTACCCATGTTTGAATGCCCCGCATTACTGAGCCTGAAACAGGCAACATAAAATCTATTAGGTAAATTCCATCATTCACCTTTCTCCACAAGCATTGGTTGTAATTTGCCAAACAGAAGGGTCTTTGAAATAGCCCCGGAGCTAATTCACCTCCTTTGTACTTTCCCGTACAATGAGCTTCGGTGGCACTAAAATCTGCTGAGCAGGGAGTTGCTCATTTGCCAGCCTGTCGGTCATTAAGAGAGCTGCCTGATAACTGATCTCATAAGGAGACCATTCCAGTGTGGTCAGCGAGGGCGTAACGACGTTGGCAAAATTACCGCCAAAACCGATTGTCATGACTGAGCAGTCTTGAGGAACACTACGTCCATGCTGAACGAGGGCTTTAATGCTGCCAGCGGCTGTTAAATGGCTTACGGTAATGATGGCAGTCAGGTCGGGGTTTTCTTGGAGCAAATCATTGGTTGCCTCAAAGCCTTCTTCAACACTGGTCAACCCAATCTCGCGGTAACAACCGGACAAATCGTGTTTGTTAAGTGCTTGTTTGTAACCGTCGAGCGAACGAACTGCCGGACCTATTCCAGCTTTATTCCAGGATTCCGGGTATGTTAGAAAGCCGATGCTTCGGTGTCCTAACTCAACCAGATGGTCAAAGGCGAGAAGCATCGCTTTTTCAAAATCGAGGTCAATAAAGCTTAAGCTTTCCAGATCAGCACATCGACCTATCATGACGAAAGGGTAATTATTTTCCCGAAGCAGATTGACACGCCAATCATCTATACGGACCTGTAACAGAATGATCCCGTCGATCTGATTGCTGCGGTACATATTGACTAATGCTTCAGGGGTTAACTGCGAAACAAGGAAATTTATAAAATATTCTTTTTCGCTGGCAGCCTCTGCTGTACCTGTAAAATAGGATGTCTCAATAACGCTGCTGAGGTCGTGAGGGGATTCAATAGGATGATGTAGCGCAAGGGTTCGACTGGCAGCGCCCCTCAATTGTCGCGCCTGGATGTGAGGAACGTATCCAAGTTGTTGAATCGCCTGATTCACACGATCCCGCGTCTCCTCCGCGACATATTCTTTATTGTTGAGGATACGTGATACAGTGGGTATGGATACCCCTGCTGCCTTCGCCACTTCAGCAATGGTAATAACAGGTTTGGAATTTTGAGGGTTTTTCTTAGGCATAGTAAAAGAATGTTGAGATGGCTCTGATAACGTTATCAGATAACGTTATCAGAGATCGCATGAGTTGTCAATAAGTTTGAACCGAACTTCTTAGTATGCCAAGTAGGCTAATGGCGGAGAGCACTCTTGTCGGAGGATTTAAACGTGGATTTCAAATATTGGCTCAATACAAACACTAAGCTGTAGTTCGACATAAATACGAATAATTGTTAAAAGACATGGTCAATGTTGAGTCATCTACAACGAGGAAATTAG
>CALMZT010000971.1 GCA_937870805.1 uncultured Chloroflexota bacterium | reverse complement strand
CGATGATGACGGTGTTTATCGTCATCGCGGTTCTGTGCGTGTCTTCGCTTCCGAACGAGAAGGTATACGCGCTATAAAAGGCAGCGAAAACCCTGTCAAACCGGGAGATATCGTGGTTTTAGCAGGTGTTGGACCTTCAGGCACAGGCATGGAAGAAACCGCGCAGCTTACCTCAGCGTTGCGCTACCTTCCTTGGGGCAAACATGTCTCGATTCTCACCGATGCCCGCTTCTCCGGTTTTTCTACAGGTGCATGTATCGGTCATATAGGACCTGAAGCTCTTGCAGGCGGACCCATCGGCAAGTTGCGCGACGGTGACATCATCGAAATCATCATTGATCGCATTAATCTTGAGGGTAGCATTAACCTCGTTGGTACAGAGGGTAATGAACTCTCATCTCTCGAAGCCGCTGCCCTCCTTCAATCGCGCCCAATCCACCCCGATTTGCGCGCTAATCCTCGCCTACCAGATGACACACGCTTATGGGCAGCGCTGCAGGAAGCCAGTGGCGGTACATGGGCAGGCTGCGTCTACGACACAGATCGCATTATCGAAGTGCTCAAAGCCGGAATGCGCGCACTTGAACAGGAGAAATCAAACACATGATACAACTCACAGAAGTTGAGCTGCCTGATTTTGGTTTACCCGAGATTGAGTCAGAGATTCCGGCTTCTACTTATGAGGCGCGCATTGCTGCCGCCCGCCAGAAAGCCGCAGATTTTGGTTTTGATGTGTTGCTGGTTTACGGAGATCGTGAGCACTTTGCGAACCTCGCCTACCTCACCAACTACGATCCTCGCTTTGAAGAAGCACTGCTCATTCTCACGCCAAATCGCACGCCTACGCTGATGGTTGGCAACGAAGGCATGGGATACGCCTCCCTTGTTCCTGTGCAGGTTGATAAAATCCTCTATCAAACCTTCAGCCTCATCAGTCAGCCACGCTCCAATAGCGCCCCACTGAAAACAATCTTCCAGAATGCGGGCATCAAAAATGGGCAGCGCATCGGCATCGTGGGTTGGAAATACTTTATCCCACTCGAAAGCGAAGACCCTGCACATTGGATTGAAGTGCCTGCCTACATCGTCGATACCCTGCGCGCAATGGGGTGTGAAGTCCGTAACGCCACCGAAATCTTCATGCACCCCACAAATGGTCTGTATTCCACAAACGATGTCGATCAACTAGGGAAGTTCGAGTTCGCCGCAACCTACACCTCCCAAGCCATAAAAAATGTCCTCTTCGGCGCACGTCCCGGCATGACAGAATTCGACGCTGTGCGCCTGATGCAGTTGAATGGAATGCCTTGGTCAGTACATTTGATGCTTTCCAGCGGGCAGCGGGCTTTTGTCGGCTTGCCCAGCCCTTCTATGAAGACGATTGAGCACGGTGATGCAATGACAGTTGCCTTCGGATTGTGGGGCGCATTAAACTGTCGTGCGGGCTTTATGATGCACGATTCCAATGAACTGCCTGAAAACATTCGTGATTACGTGGAAAAACTTGTGCTCCCCTACTTCCGCGCCATTGTCGAGTGGTATCAACACGTCGGTATCGGGGTTTCTGGGGGCGAACTCTATGACATTGTTCACAAGCATCTCGGCGATCCCTTCTTTGGTGTCAGCCTGAACCCCGGACATCTCATTCACCTCGACGAATGGGTCAGTTCACCAATCTATAAAGATTCAACAGAAAAACTTGTCTCAGGGATGGCAATCCAAGTGGATGTAATTCCTGCAACAGGTACATCCTATTTCACATCCAACATCGAAGATGGCATCGCCTTAGCAGATGAGCGACTACGCGAAGAATTTGCGCAAAAATACCCCGGTGCATGGCAGCGCATAAAACGCCGCCGCGCGTTCATGCAAGAACAGCTTGGCATTATCCTCAAACCCGAAGTGCTGCCCTTCTCAAATATTCCCGCCTATTTACCCCCCTTTTGGATGTCACCAAACCGTGTCATGGTCCATCGTTAATCATCCATTTCCCTGACTATGCGCAGCAATAAAAATCCCCTTCCAATTTCGGAAAGGGGATTTTGAGCAAGGTTTCAGAACGATATTCCTAGCACAAGATGAAATTCTGAATCTCTCCCGCATTACCTTGGCGATCTTGGCGTCTTGGCGGTTCAATGTTTTTAGAACTTTCGCTTGCACACAAAATAGACCCATGCGCTCTGTATTTCTCCCCCTCTCCCCGCTCACAACACCTATCATCCACAGATTCGATGACAGGGAGAGGGGGTTGGGGGGGTGAGGTTAAGCGAAAGTCCTGGTTTTGTATTTAGCTGACTGCTGATCGCTGAAAGCTATCTACAAAATCGCTGCATAAGGCTTGCGCGCAATAAACTTGCCGCCGCCGTTCGTACCATACCACTCATCGCCATCAACGACCTTCCTACCACGCAGATAGACCTGCGTCGGCATCCCCTTGACGCGCATCCCTTCATAGAGGTTGTAGTCACAGCGCATATGATGCGATTTAGCGCTGATGGTGTGCGTTTTCTTCGGGTCCCATACCACAAGATCGGCGTCTGCCCCAACAGCAATAGTACCCTTACGTGGATAGCAGCCAAAGATTTTCGCCGGATTTGTGCAGTTCAATTCCACAAAACGGCTGGGCGAAATCTTGCCACCGTTCACGCCTAAGTGCCACATCACGATCATGCGGTCTTCAATGCCAGGTAAGCCGTTAGGAATCTTAGCGAAGTTTCCTTTACCGAGTTCTTTACCCGGACGGCGGTACGTTGGATTCTGCTTTTCATATTCAACCCAATCGCCGCCGTTATGATCTTTCGCCCACTGTTCCCAGGGACCTATGCCACCTTCATACCAGAAGTCGCAGTGATCGGTGCTCACAACTTGCAGCGTGCCATCACGCACCGCTTGCCACAGTACAGCCTGATCTTCAACGCTCCGAATCGGCGGCGAACAGACAAACTTCGCGCCTTCAAAGCCCGGTGCGCGTAGGTGTTTCTCGTAGGTAACATGGAAATACTGTACACAGGTCTCACCCATCACTGGATAACCTTGGGCACGTCCACGCCGCAGCGCATCAATTGACTCTTCGCAAGTCATATGCACGACATACAACCTGCAATCGGTCATGCCTGCGAGAACCACCGCGCGATTTGTCGCCTCCCCCTCAATCTCCGGCGGGCGCGAATGATAATGCCAGTGCGGGTCAGTCTTGCCCTCAGCCAGCAGTTGTAAACGTAGTTGTTCTTCCACGTCGCCATTTTCAGCGTGAACCATCACGATCATTCCATTCGCCGCCGCTTGCTTCATCGCGCGATACAGCGTCTTATCGTCAATCTGGAAAACGTTTTTATACGCCATAAACAGCTTGATGCTCGTGATACCTTCCTCAAGCAGCGATGGGATTTCTTCCATGACATCTTCACGCAAATCACTTACGATCATATGAAACCCATAGTCAATCTGCGCGGGTTTTGCTTTTTCACGCCACGTTTTCAACCCATCATGCAAAGTGCCACCTCTAGGTTGATTCACGAAGTCAATATGCATCGTCGTGCCGCCGAACGCTGCCGCTTTATGCCCGACGTCGAAATCGTCATTACTGTACGTGCCGCCAAACGGCAAATCAAGATGCGTGTGAACATCAATCCCACCGGGGAAGAGGTACTTGCCTTTGCAATTGACCACCTCATGCCCCCTGCTAGGAATGCTCTTGCCAATCGTAACGATTGTTTCGCCCTCGACCAGCACATCGGCTTCAACCATGTCGCTGGCAGTCACAACCGTACCATTTCTGAATAATGTACCCATACAGTCTCCTGAGTTAAAAGCAGCCTATTAACTTTTCACTTTGTCTTTTTGGAAATGCGGCAGAACGTGCTCTGCGTATTCTGCGACGATGCGTTCTTCCTCACCACACATCAGATAGATATTGAACTGCGTCACCCCGATGGACTCAAGTTCTTTGATCTTCTCGACATGGGCTTCCACTGGACCTAAAATTCCAAAACTGTCGATGATATCCTCTGTGATAAAACCAAGATGATCTGCATCTTTGTCGGCGTGGTGACGATAATCGTATCCCTTGCGCCCTTCAACATAATCGGTCAGGCGTTGCGGTACAGTCTGTCCTGTTGTGCCATAACGCGACACCAAGTCAGCCACATGATTGCCCACCATCGCCGGGAACCAGCGCGTTTGCTCACGCGCGCGCTTCATATCACCCACCCACACCGGCGCAGCAGACATCACTCTATAGCTGTTCACATCAAGCCCCGCAGCTTTTCTCACTTCAAGTGCTTGATCTGTAAACCACTTGACCAACCAGGGGTCAGCAAGTTGGATAATCAACCCATCTGCCGAATCTCCCGCCGCCGCCAGCGCCTTTGGACCATACGCGGCAATCCACACAGGCATCTGGTAGCCATTTGCCCAGGGAATTTGCACTGCCACGCTTTCCTCATCGTACTGAACCGACTCGCCGCGCACCATCCTCTTGACAGCATCACAGAACTCAACCATCGTTTCGACATTCAACGGCTTGCGTCCCAGCACACGCCGCGAACTGTCGCCGCGTCCCACGCCCATGTCTACACGCCCGCCGCTTTGCTGCGCTAGCGTCGCAAACATACTCGCTGCCACCGACCAATCACGCACGCCGGGGTTCGTCACGCACGGACCGTAACGCAGTGTATCAGTGTGTTCCATGCACATCGCCATCGTCGCATAGCAGTCGCGCCACAACACATGCGAATCGAACATCCACGCATAGTCGAAGCCTGCAACTTCAGCTTGCTTACACAGCGCGACGGTGCGTTTGGGGTCAATATCACCCTTAAACGTAATCGCAAATTCCATAACAATTTTCTCCAAAATCAACAAAGTAGTGCGCAGCGATCAACGTCACCCACTACTCATCTAAACTCATTTATTATGCATTTTCTGAGTGCTGCTTCGCACAGCGTTCCAAGGCGCGCTGCGCCTCTCGCACATTAATCTTTGGCGCGGTATCCGCATAGAAACGCGCCGCGATCTGCTCTGCTGCCTTTTGCCCCGCTGCCGAAGTATCGTCAAGATTGAGCGTGTAATCATCCTCGTGCAAGCCCGCAATAGGTTCCAGCTTGATCTCGGTCACATTTTCGCGCCGCACACGCTCTAAATTCTGACGACGCTTGTCGGTTTCTTTCGCGCGTTCCTCATTGCCCGCTGCCTTGTAGTAATCGCGCAAACGAGTTTCCAACTCAATAGCATAGGTCATAATCGAGCCAAACGAATTCAGCGATGTCATAGCTTTAGTTGAAGGTGAAAAGTTAAAAGGATTTGTCCCTCACTTTTAACTTTCCACTTTTCCTTTCTTTGCTTACAGCCAGCGCTCGATGAGAATCTTGCGATCAGTGAAGAATTCGATAGCATCGGGACCCTGACCATGCAAATCACCGAAGAACGAATCCTTCTGCCCGCCAAATGGGAACGATGCCGTAGCCGCCGCCACACCCACATTGATACCGATATTGCCAGCCTTCACGCGATACTTGAACTCGCGTGCGTACTTGCCATTATTAGTGAACAAACTAGCAGCATTCCCATAGCGGCTCTTATTAATCACCTCCACTGCTGTATCAAAATCAGGCACATGCATAATCGACAGCACTGGACCAAAGATCTCATCGCGCGCCACCGTCATGTCAGGCGTCACACCATCGAGAATTGTCGGACCAACAAATGTGCCGTTCTCAAAACCTTCGATCTTAACGCCGCGCCCATCGAGTACGGGCTTTGCACCTTCATCTACACCCTGCTGAATCATGCCTTCGATGCGCTCTTTCGCCGCGCCTGAAATCACCGTACCCATCTGCGAGGTCTCGCTCAAACCAT
>CALMZT010000970.1 GCA_937870805.1 uncultured Chloroflexota bacterium | reverse complement strand
CACGAATTTTGAGCGCGTCGGCTGGCGTGTTGATCATCTGCCAAACCGGTAGCTCCTGCTCGGCGCATCCACGTACGTAGCTCAGAAGCGTCGCTTCCAGCGCGGCGGTCGTCAGCTTATCGATCCGCAGCGCGCGCAGCAGCGGATGTTTTCGCACCTGCGCGATCAGATCAGAACGCCCAACGATCAGCCCTGCCTGCGGCCCGCCCAGCAACTTGTCGCCGGAAAAGCACACAAGATCACAACCCGCCGCCACCCGATCTTGAACGATGTCTTCCGCAGCCAGGCCATAGCGCTCGGGCCGCAGCAGCGAGCCTGAACCCCAATCGTCGATCCATAGCACGCTGGCTTCATGCGTCAGATGCCGTAGCTCATGCTCCAACGGTTCATGCGTAAAGCCCACGATCTGGAAATTGGAACGATGAACCGTTAGCACCGCGCCGGTGTCGGGCACCACCAGCCGGTTGACCGCCTTGAGCAGCGTCGACTTGCCCGAGCCGGAGGCCCCGACCAGCGCCACGAACGCCAGTAGCGGGTACTCATCGGGGCAGGCGATGCCGATCACGCCCACAGGCTCATTGACGGCAATCGTCAGCCCACGCAAGCCCGTTTCCTGGATTGTGCCGCCGTACTTATCCGCCCATGCCGCGTAGCTGAACAGCCGCGACAATGCATCTTCGACTTCGGTATACGCCCCCTCGCGCGAACGCCCCGTCATGGCGACGATGCGCTGCGTGAACTCTTCGATACGCGCTTCAAGATTCTCGGCAATGTAGTACAGGATTTGCGCGCGTGCGTGTGGGCTGGTGTCTGCCCATTTTGCCGCTGCGTGTGCGGCTTCAACGGCGTCTCGAATGTCTTTGTAGTTGCCGTCTGCGATCTGCCCCACGACTTGCCCATCCGGCGACAGCACGGGACGGCTGTAGTTACCATCGGGACGCTTTTGCTTGCCGCCGATGAACAGCTTGGCGGTGCGATCAATTGTAATTTTCGCGCCGTTAGCGTCTTTGCCATTTAGCGGCGCGGGACGACCCGGCACACTTTTCCCCCATGTACCCTCTTTCGACGCCGTGATTTGCGGACGTGGGCGCTCCTGCCACGCCGGGCGCACGTATTCATGCAAACCTTCTTTGCCACCTTCACGTTCGAAGCCACTTTCACGATAGCCGCCGAAGCCCGCCGCCGCGTCGAACAGGTTGGTGCAGTTGACCCACACGCTGCCCGCCTTGACTTTGCGCGCGATGTCCAGTGCGAGGTTGACGTTTTCGCTCCAAACGCTTGCCGCCAGCCCATAGCGCGTGTTGTTGGCGAGCGCGACGGCTTCTTTCGGCGTGCGGAAGGTCATCGCCGTGAGCACAGGTCCGAAGATTTCTTCCTGCACCACCGACGATGCGGAACCGACCTTCGTGAGCAGCGTTGGACGGTAGAATGAGCCTTTCGTGGGTAATTCGCATTCCGGCTGGAACATCTCCGCACCTTCCGCCAGCCCCTTCTTCACCCAACCGTCAATGGTTTCCCACTGCACCGGATCGACAATCGCGCCGATGTCGATGCCTTTGTCCAGCGGATCACCGATGCGCAGCTTACTCATGCGCATTTTGACTTTGTTGAGGAAGCGCGGCGCGATGTCCTCCTGCACCAGCAGACGCGAACCCGCGCAGCACACTTGCCCTTGATTGAACCAGATAGCATCGACCAAGCCTTCGACAGCGGCGTCCTGATCGGCGTCATCGAACACGATATACGGGGACTTGCCGCCGAGTTCCAGCGAGAGCCGTTTGCCTGTGCCAGCAGTTGCCCGCCGCAGGATACGTCCGACGTTGGTTGAACCAGTGAAGGCGATTTTGTCAAATCCGGGATGCTCGACAATCGCTGCGCCCGCTTTGTCGCCGCCTGTGACGATGTTGACGACACCCGGCGGCAAGCCTGCTTCCGCGACGATCTCTGCAAACAGCAGCGCGCTCAACGGCGTATAGGGCGCTGGCTTGAGCACAACCGTGTTGCCCATCGCAATCGCGGGCGCGATTTTCCACGCCAGCATCAGCAGTGGGAAGTTCCAGGGGATAACCTGCCCGACGACGCCGACGGGTTGATAGCTGGGGAGTTCCTGTTCCATCAACTGCGCCCAGCCCGCGTGATGGTAGAAGTGACGCGCCACCAACGGCACATCGAGGTCGCGTGACTCGCGGATGGACTTGCCGTTGTCCAGCGACTCGATCACCGCCAGCAAGCGCTGATGTTTTTGGATGTGGCGGGCGATGGCATAGAGGTAGCGCGCGCGCGCATGCCCACTGAGTTTACTCCACGTCTCGAAGGCGGCACGCGCGGCATCATGGGCAGCGTCGATGTCGGCTTTGCTCGCGTCGGCTACGTCTGCCAGCTTTTCGCCGTTGGCGGGATTTTTGCTGACGAAGTATTTGCCCTCTTTGGGCTTGTGCCACTGGTTGTTGATGAACAGATCGAACTTGCGCTTGTGTTCGTCCAGCCACGCATTCGCGGCGGCAGGCGACTCTGGCGCAGGACCGTAAGTCAAGTTCTCGAATATTTCTGCTACGCGCATGTTTAAGCCCTCAACTCACTCATAAGCACATTATTCAAAACTTGGAAGTGCAAACACTTCTTTTAGCTGCATGGTAAAGCCCGGCAGCGCAACACTGACAATCACATCCTCATCGTTTTTGTAGGTTGCAATCCTGGTGTCGTCATAGCGGAATTGATGAACTTCACGCTGTTTTGGATAGACGACCCACGCTTCTTCTGTCCCGGCTGCAAGGTATTCGCGCACTTTTTTCAGCACATCTTCGCTGTCGTCATCTGGCGACATGACCTCAACAGCAAGCGTCGGCGCGCCGGGAAAGGGTTTTTCAATGTCCCAATTCTTTGGTATGCGATCACGACGAATGAACGACACATCTGGCACGCGCGAACCCTTTAGCCGTTTGCCTTGTCGGAATAGGTGAAATAACAAGCCATCCATAAATACGAAGCCCAGATTATGCTTGAGTGCAAATGCTTTCATAGGGTCATGGATGTTACCACCGATAAAATGATGAACGCCGCCTACAGGATGCATTTCGACGATTTCTCCATCTACGACTTCAACCATTGCATCTGAACCTAAGCGCAGCAGTTCGTCTTCATCGACAAATTTTTCTTCGATCTTTGGATTCGCAACCATCATGATGACCTTGTTTATACCATTGGCATATGATGTTTCGCCGCATACCGTCCTGTCACAGCATGACTCAACTGGCGCTCAATATCCGTTAGCAGAGCGCTGGCACCGAGGCGGAATAGATGCGGCTTGAGCCATTCGTCGTCCAGTTCTTCTTTCATCAGGATCATCCAGTTCAGCGCCTGCTTCGCTGTGCGGATACCGCCTGCGGGCTTGAAGCCCACCTTATACTTCGTTCGATCATGATAGTCGCGGATGGCGCGCACCATGACAAGGCTGACTTCCAAAGTAGCGTTGACCTCTTCTTTGCCTGTGCTGGTTTTGATGAAATCTGAGCCTGCCATCATGCATACGAGGCTTGCCATGCCGACGTTGCGCAGTGTTCCCAAATCGCCCGTCGCCAGGATGCTTTTCATATGCGCGTCACCGCACGCCGCGCGCATCTCACACACTTCGTCGTACAGCGCGTTCCAATCACCAGTTAGCACATGTTCGCGCGAAATCACAATGTCGATCTCTTTTGCACCTGCCGCCACGGACTCCTTGATTTCGGCAATGCGCTGCTTGAAGGGACTCAAGCCTGCTGGAAAGCCTGTCGATACCGCTGCG
>CALMZT010000969.1 GCA_937870805.1 uncultured Chloroflexota bacterium | reverse complement strand
AGTTCTCAAAGCCTACGAAGTTGACCGGGTCGCGCCGCAGATAGTGATAATCGGTGAAGCTGATGATAAGGACGCGAATGATCGGATACGCCTGATACGCAAGAAAAAATAAAAGTGATGGGATGATATAAATCCAATTGCCACTATGTTTAAGACTATTCCATGCTCTTTGTATCGCCGTCTCACGGCGTTCAGATGCTAAAGTTGCACTCGCCATCATTAACCCCTACGTCAATACTCGTAAGCCGAAGGAACCCATTTTCAAGCCGAAAACGGGTTCCTTATGTTATCGATGCGTTAAAAATTAGCTGGTTGTCGCCAAAATTGCTTCGACAACGGCGTCTTTGGCAGCCTGCATCGCCACCATCGGGTCTGCTTCTTCGCCCGTGAGGTAGCGTTCCCAGAAGGGTTTACCGATGACGAACTGCTGCAAACCGAAAGCGTGATTCGGGATCGCCTTGGCTGCGTCCAGTTGACCACGCACCAGCGGTACCCAGGGCTGTGCCGTAAGCCAATCCGGCGGGCTTTCTTCCCAGGCTGCATAGATGGAGGCATAGGGAGGCAGTTGACCGGGATGTGCTGTCTCGCTGCCGCCGATGGAATCGCGCCAGATACGTTCATCGTAGGTCAGTGCCTGCATGTATTCCGCCGCGCGTTCCTTATTCTGACCATATTTGAACAGGCACGCGCCCGTCGTCCAGAACACCGTCGAGCCTGCACCACCAGACGGCAAAGCGCCCAGACGGAGCGCTGATGGGTCGTCCCAGAACTGGGCGAAACGCAGCGGCGCGTTCTGATACTTGACGTAGTAGCCGACCTGCTGTGCGCCAAAGGCAACTTCGTCGGGCGTTTGGTTGACGCCGCCATCGGTTGCGCCGGGTTGCAGCGCGTTTGCCGATGACAGGTCGAGCATCTGCTTCATAATCTCTAACGCTTGCAGCGCCGCCGGATGTGTGAAGTCGAACAGTGGGAACGTATCGCCTTCGCGTGTGTAGTAGCAGTCGGGGTCAATACTGTGCGTAATCGGCGCGAGTGAACGCCAGCCATTTGAGTCGAAGGTGCAGCCGTAGCGCGCTGCGCCGGATTCGACGACCTGGGCAGCATTCGCCAGATATTCTTCCCACGTCGCGGGCGGAACATCTTCCAAGCCTGCGGCGGCGGTGATATTCGAGTTCCAGCCCTGAACAATCACGTCCAGGAAGAAGGGCCACGAATACAGCTTTCCGTCTACCGTACCTTCTTCGCGAATGGCAGGCAGCAGGTCATCGATCACTTCCTGCGGAATATAGTCATCCCAGGGTTCGATCACGCCCGCTTCAATAAACGCGGACATCTCGACGAACGGCGTCATGCCGACATAGACATCCCAGGTGCTTTCTTCATTGCTGGCTTCTGCGACAAAGCGCGCGATGTTGAAAGCCTCTACAGGCGCAACCTGCAAGTTCACATCGCCGAAGTCATCGGTGATGGCAGGAACGCTGGGGTGCAAGTCCAAAATCCACTGGTAAAAAGTCGGGGTCAGTGGGCGACCATCCTGAGCAAACAGCCGACCAGCGGGGGCACCGAGCGCACGCACGCCAGCCGCGCCCATCCCTGCTAGAATCATCGACTGGATGAACTCACGGCGCGAGAGGCGTCCACTTCTCAATTGTTTCAGTAAGCGGTTCTGAAGAATCTGATCACGTCTACTATTCATTTGTACTCCCCTATCAAGCCTATTGGAATTAATTTGAGGATGCGATGTTGGTTATAGCTGCAAATTGATTGTCTTGCCAATATTTGCAACTCCTTTCGTATAAAGTAGCTAATGAGCCTGGCGGCATTGATTAAATCAACTCGAAACTTGATTATATTTACGCCCCTTTAAAAAAGCAAAAAACTCTAAGGCTATTGCTATCTTTCCTGATCGTTTAAAGCACTTATTAAATGAAAGTAAGCGAAAGTAAGTACAAAATTTCACATAATCTGTTGAGTGCTAAGTAACGATTCTGTATCCACATCCCTTGACAGACCCATTGAGGTTGATACAATCAATTTCATCTGATGAAGGACTTAAATATAGTCTTTTGCCCAATAGATTCAAAATTAGATTGCCAAAAAGAGCGACTTGATGCCCACCAAATCCCCCAAGCAGCCTCTCATTTACGAAGCGGTCATCGACTACTTGAAAGAGCAGCTTTCCAGGGGTGAACTCAAGCCGGGTGATCGCCTGCCGACAGTGGCGACGCTTGCCGGGCAGTTAGGCGTGAATCTGGCTTCAGTGCGTGAGGCGTATCGCGTGCTGGAAATACTCGGCATTTTGACGCTTGGACGAGGTAAAGGCACGTTCGTCTCCAACAATATCAACGTTTCGAGCGACCCTTTAGGACATTTGCGCTTCGCCGAACGCGAGTCGATTGCCCAACTGCAAGAGGCACGCCAGCTCATCGAACCCGCCGTTGCTGCCCTCGCCGCACAGCGCGCCACGCCGGAGGAGATCAAAGCGATTATGCAAGCGGCTGATGAACTGGAACAGGATGGCAAGCACGGCGATAGTTACGTCGAGCCTGACGTGCGTTTCCATGAACTCGTCTTCCTTGCTGCGCATAATACCGTGCTGGCGCAGTTTCTGCTGGTCATCCGCGAACGTCTGCTCGACAGCCGCCGCCTGACGAAAGATATTCCCCACGCGATTGAGAAAGCCGCCCACTATCACAAGCTGATTGCCATTGCGATTCAAGAGCGTGACGCCGAGGTTGCGCGCGCGCTGATGTCGCAGCATGTCGAAGATGTGGAGCGCAGCTACATGGAAAGCGGCTTGCCCGAATCCAAGCTCACTTGAAAATATGGGGAACCGCAAAGGCGCAAAGAACGCAAAGAAAAACAAGAGAGGAAAGTAGAGGCGCACCAATGTGTGCGCCTGTTAATCACTCACCTTACGCACTCTGAATTTGTGAACAAGGTGTGAGCTCGACTTTGCACATGACAATCTTTGCTTAAGGTGTCTCGGTGAGAGAAATCAATCAAAACCTGTCAGACTTTTC
>CALMZT010000968.1 GCA_937870805.1 uncultured Chloroflexota bacterium | reverse complement strand
TCAAGGCACAGGCGAAGTGAATTGGCTGTTGGTTGCGGGCATGGTCGCGGCTGGTTTAGTGTTGATCCCGTTTCAGTGGACGCAAGTTCTCGTTCTCGTAGATACCATGCAGCGTGTCCTTTCAAACTTAGATATAGCGGATCTAGGCTCATGGCTCAACCTGATCTTCATCAGTGTCATCTTATTAGCGCAGGTGGCATTGGCAGCCGCTTTCTATCTAACCGCGAGAAAAGCCTTGAAAAGCCCTCGCGCGTCCATACAGATACTCGAAAAAACGCTCACCGATATGATTACCGATTTGCCGCAGGCAAATTCTATCTCCGATGAAGATGGTGAACTTGTGCCGATACATGAATTGCTCGTTTCCGAAGATAACGCAAGCAACTCACTGCGACAATAGCGATTTTACGCCGTATTTACGAGGTTCACTCTGTTCATCGAATATAATCCACGAGTAGACTTGATACAATTGATATTGATGGCACAGTGACTATGACTTACACAGCCTCAACACACGTATTTCAACTTGACGAGATAGACATTGACGCACACTTGATAGCTCTAGCGGCAGATATTCTGCGGCACGGCGGGCTGGTGGCGTTCCCCACCGAAACGGTCTATGGACTTGGTGCGAATGCGCTTGATGAACAAGCCGTCAACAACATCTTCAGCGCGAAGGGCCGTCCACTCTCCGACCCGATCATCGTGCATATCGCCTCGCAGTTGCAGTTGACTGACGTGGCGCAGGATATCCCGAATAAGGCGTTGGAGCTTGCCGTGACGTTCTGGCCCGGTCCGCTGACGATGGTGCTGAAGAAGCATCACCAGATCGCGCCCAACATCAGCGCCAATCGTGATACTGTCGCTGTACGGATGCCCAGCCACCCGATTGCGTTAGGGCTGCTCAATGCGGCGGGCATACCCATCGGTGCGCCGAGTGCTAATCGCTTCGGGCGTCCTAGCCCCACCAGCGCGCAGCACGTGCTGGAAGACCTGAACGGGCACGTCGACGTGATCTTCGACGGGGGATCGACAACCATCGGCTTGGAATCAACGGTGCTCGACCTGACAGGCGAGAAAGCGCAGGTGCTGCGTCCCGGCGGCGTGCCGTTAGAAGCCCTGCGGCGCTTCCTGCCTGACCTGGAGTTCAAACCTCAGTACCTGTCTGAGACTGAGGCGTCATTAGCCGCGCCGGGAATGCTAACAAAACACTACTCGCCTAACGCTGAACTGAGGCTGTTCCTGGGTGATGAGCAGCGCGTCGTGGAGGCTATGCAGCAGAGTGCCGAAACGCTGCTGAAAGCAGGCAAACGAATCGGTATCCTCGCGTCGGACAATGAAGCGATGAACTTCAGTGAGCAGTTTGAGAACAACGACAACGCCTATGTCGTGGCGCTGGGGTCGGACCTGGAACAGATTGGGGCGCACTTGTTCGCCGGGATGCGGGAACTCGACAACCATCACGTCGAGGTGATACTGGTACATGGCTTCGGCTCAGAGGGTTTAGGGCTGGCGATCTGGGACAGGCTGGTGCGGGCGGCAGAAGGGCGCGTGATCAACATATGAAGAAGCAGCGAGAGCAATACGCCGCCATCGAGTTCGTCGCGCTGCATCCATTAGACGAGTGCGTGTTCCAGCTACGAGACGCGCGCAGTGCCGCCATCGAGCCGACGTTTGAACGTGAAGACGCACGGACGTACAAGTTCAAAATTCGCAAGCTGCGGCGTGACCGCTATGGGCGGGACTTCGCCATGGTGACGGCGAACGTGTACCTGAAAGGGGTAAGTGAAGGTGAGACGGCTGTCGTCGGCAGCATCAGGTTCGCGTGGAGCGTCATCCTAGGGACGGTGGTGTTCGGGGTGGTGCTAGTGGCGTCGCTGGTCATGCGGGAGTGGTGGCTGACGCTGGTGGTGGCGCTGGTAACGCTCAGCTATTGGGCGTTCGTATGGTGGGACAGGCAGTCGCTGATTGGGCTGGTGAAGCGAAGGCTGGGGGAAGAAGCGGGCATCAAAGAACGCTCATAGTGAAAGTGTGACTCAAATTTTAGCCTGCAAAAACACATTTATCAGACTATCGTTTCGTTAGGTGATTTGGAAATAAAGCGAACGTGTACTCAAGTTTTTTGTGATTCATACCTAATCCTAACCGCCAAGTTTGATGTAAGCAAAAAGAACAGTGAGTCATCAGGAAATTTACAAGGTTATTAGTTTTGCTTGAGGATTGTATCGCTTTCAATTGTCCTTCTCCTATAACAACCCATTCAAACCACTATCAGCGCAAATCATTTTAAAACTTTATTTTGAGTGGGGCGACACGCTGGTCGCCCCTTATGAACGACGCGAAAATGGGAACTGCACTGCGTTACTTATCTTAGATCAGGGTATCAGTCATCGGACAAGGCGTGCCTTGTCCCTACAGTTCGCGGTTTTCCGTCTATTTGGGTGCAACATGTGGCACCCCTACAAGTAGGCAATCCTGATTTCATGAAACTGATAGGCGGGCTATTTTAGTTTGCGTGATAATCCTCTGAGATCAAATGGAAATGCAGATGCGGCACATCCTGATACGCGCCGCCATTGACTAGCAGGCGATAACCTTTGCCATCCGATGTTAAATCGAATTCCGCCACAAGGCTTTGAGTCGTCGCAAACAAATCCACCATAAAATCGGCATCTGACGCTGACAACGCTTGCAGAGAACTCAAC
>CALMZT010000967.1 GCA_937870805.1 uncultured Chloroflexota bacterium | reverse complement strand
CGTGTTCGCGGGACATGGACCTGAAACGCTGTTCGGTCCCGACAAAGCCCGTGACATCGCACGCTTCTTTGCGGGCGAACTCACACTAGACGAACTGCAAGCGCTTTACAATGCTGAGTACACACTTGCGCCGATTCGCTACATCTTTTTCGGCGCGCGTGAACGCCAACTCGCGCAAGGAAGTATGGCGTGGGCGGAGGGATTGATACAGATTTATGCTGAAGGGGAGTATGAAATCTATGAAGTGCCGTAGGAGCGAAGCACCAATTTTCGGACATCCAGATCAGCCTTAAGGGGCATTTTTCAGCGCCACAAACTAAAGTTTCTGGCTGCCACAGTGCCACGTCCACTCAAGTGGACAGATAAGGATTAGAGCAGCCTCTCAGTTTTCGTGGATATCCTGGCACAAATCAATTCCTTAAGCCTTATTTTGATACTTGAGAACCAGCACTTCGCCCCTACTTAAAACTGTTGACAGTCAACTGAAAACTACGAGCCATTTCAAAATTCGTTTTTTGCATGGGACGACACATTGGTCGTCCCCTACGATAGTGAATTTTGAAATAAGTTCTACAAATTGCACTCCGATTCCAGCGGCGGCTCCCACTGCGGCACAGTATCGGTAAACGACACATCTTCGTCGCGCAGCGCTTCAACAGCCGTTTCAATGTCTTCCGGCGTTAACACCATGTCCCCCGCGAAGAACGCCCAATCGACCTGCTCAATATATTCGCGTACTTCCGTCGAATCAATCTGTCCGCCGTTGATAAACCACAGGTTGTAGTTCATCGACATCGGCACTTCGGGATAATACTCGTCGCCGTGCGTGGCAAACGGCTCACCGTCGATGAAATAATTGGCTTCGCCATCGGCAATCTGAAGCACCAGCGTATGCCAGCCTTCAAAGCTCTCGTCAATCGCATCACTGGTGTTATCCGCCATCCAGGGTTCAAACTGGAACGTTTCCCATGTCGTAGCAAAGAAGACGTTGCCGCCAATCCCCCAACCGCCGTTCGGCAGATACTCAAAATCGAGTTCGCTGTAATCCGGTTCGGTTTCAAGCTCTGGTGTGCTCATCAGATAAAATGTCTCGACCATGTTGTCGCCGTCGGGACCCGTCACAGGCTCGTCCGTGAAGCGCACACGGCTGGCATATGTGCCTTCAAGGAACTTGCGCTGCTGGCACACCTGTGTCTGATAGAACACATCGCCATCTGTCGAAGAAGTCATCTGCATCAAACGGTTGTCTTCCTCGTCGGGGTCATCGACAAAGGTCACATTTTCCTCACGCCAGATCGCACCGGGCACGCCGGGCCAGCCATCTACTGTGCGAATAATCCAGCCGTTCTCGCTCAACGCTGGATCATCGTGGGCTTCGTAATCGAAGTCGTCAAACAGGATTTGTTCTGGGGCTAAGGGTGTTGGTGTTGTCGTCGTCTCTATCGAAACGTGGTTGCTGCTGCCTATCGCTGTGCCAACGCTAATGAAAACAAACAAACTCACGAGAAACAAAATTTTGTGACGCATCATGCCTTCCTTACAAGCTTATCGAGCGTAGTAAAGAAGTATAGCACGCAAAACGCCAGTTAGTAATTATTCCTTACTAACTGGCGTTGAGTTTGAGAAACCTGATTTTATAGGTACGAGGAAAGGTTAACCTACGGATTATCCGCCGCTTTGAGTTGCTTCCGCCGCTGCGTCGGTGACAGCTTCGGCTACAAAGTCGATTTCTAGCCCGACTTCCTCTGTCACATTGGCAACGCCCGGCGCGTTGGGGATGCTCATATCGAAATCAGTGTACAAGACCTGCGTGCTGGCGGTACCTTCCAGTCGTGTCGCGCTGACAGGCGTTACAGATACCTCAAATGTAGTGTTCTCGCGTGTAGCGCCGCGTACCGTTAAATTGCCTGTAATTTGGAAAGTGAAGGGTTCGCCAATTGTCACCCTTTCCGGCAAGCCGCTTATTGCCGTTGGCACAAATTCGGCATATTGGAAATCCGGGTTGACGGATTGCAGGATTTGCCCACGAATCGCACGGTTGCGCATTTCGTTATTCGTGGCAATGGTCGCCATATCGATACGAATAGTACCGAGTTCTGTATTTGCCGGGTTCTCGAAATCGACCAGAATATCCCCCGCAACCTGATTGGTGATTCCGACGACTTCCGTGGGATTACCCATCAATTCCTCGTTGATGATAAAGCGCACTTCGGATTCGTCCGGTATGATGCGGAATAGAGTGCGCGAATCATCGCTGTTCGTTTCGGCTGCCAATGTTGGCGCGCTGACAGGCGTCAATGAGACCCCTGAACCACCCGTGAACCAGATGTAGCCGAACACAACGGCTGCCACCAGCACGCCCAGCACTGCCAAGCCGAGGAATATCCTCAATAAACGGTTTTGTCTCATCCAAAATCCTCCCGCGTGGATATTCATGAAAAACCCTCTGCCGTGTGATGATAAAAGACAGAGGGTTGAACTTGCTGAACAATGCCTGAGAACTTGCTGAACTACCCTTCTGGTGTCATTTCAGGCGTTGCTTCTGGCTCTGCGCCCGGCATGGTCATGCCTTCTTCAACCCAGAGCACCATACCGCTGCCCGGTGCCCCAAAGGACGCATTAACCGATACCGCCCAATTGCCATCGGCATTTTGCGCGATGCCGTAAGGGAAATTCAGACCTTCGGCGACATAGGTAAGCCCTTCGTCGCTAATCATCACGACGCTGCCGGAATTCGGCGTGAAGCCCTGTTCGCCCAGCTCGCTGGCAAACTGTACAGCGTAGATGTTGCCGTCCTGACCGACTTCTACATCCGTCACCATCGTCAATCCATCATAGGTTTCTGCCAGTGCGCCATCCACCCACTTTTCGACACGCGCCGCCCCTGACGGGAAGGGGAAGCCTGTCAGGAAGCCGACATAAATCGCGCCATCAGGACCCACAGCAACGGAAGTGGGTACGGGCGCGGGCGTTGCGCCTGTCGGGTCAACTTCCCATGCCGCGACGAGTTGTAAGCCATCGGCTTCTGTCCAACTGAGCAGCGAATTACCGCTGGCATCGACGATATACAACGTACCATCAGCGCCAACCGCGATGTCCTGCGGATTAGAAGCGAGATCTTCAGTGGCATCAGGGTTGTTTTCCTGCTCAAAAGTGTATACGTCGATGACGTTTTCGATTTCCATACTTGCAAGGTTGATTTGCACGACGGCTGCTACAGTGGGCAACCCTTCTGGCACATCGGCGGGCGCAGGACCAAGCCCTGCCGCGACGACCCAGGCATATTCCTCGTCCACCAAAACCGCCGACACGCCCTCGGCTGTGAAATCAGCGACGGAACTGGTCAGTTCTGGGATAAACACGCTCTGTTCACCTTCGGGCGATACCGCGCTCACCTGCGCGCTCGGACCGACCATAACAGTGCCGCCGACCATGCCCGGCGCTTCAAGGTCGCCGCCGATGCCCGCTTCAGCAATATACAGCGTGCCATCCGATCCAAATGAAATGTGACGTGGATTATTCAGCCCTGTCGCCAGCACGCCGCTGGCATCCTGCGCGCGCTGCGCGCCTCCGGGCGCACCGCGGCCGCCCCGAACGCCACGGGCGGCGCCTTCGACCTGTCGCTCTCCCCCGGCGGAGCCCGCCGGGTCCTGCGGATCTCGGCCGAAGACGGCGGCGCCTTCCTGCGCGCCATCGACGTGAATTCCATCAGCGGCGGACGCTTGTCGGTCACCGGCGCTTATGAGGAGTTGCGGCCCGGCGCGCCGCTCAATGGCGTCGCGGAGCTGGACAACTTCGTGCTGCGCGACGCGCCCGCCGCGGCCAAGGTCCTCCAGGCGATGACGCTGTACGGCTTGGTGGAAGCGGTGCAGGGCGGCGACGGTCTGGTGTTCTCGCGCCTGGTTGCGCCCTTCGCGTTGACGCCCGACGCGCTGGTGTTGCGCGACGCCCGTGCCTTCTCCGCCTCGCTAGGCGTCACCGCCAAGGGCCGCATCGGGCGCGAACGCCGCATGGCGGAGCTGGAGGGCACCATCGTGCCGGCCTACGTGTTCAATTCGCTGCTCGGCCGCGTGCCGCTGGTGGGCCGTTTGTTCAGCCCGGAAGCCGGTGGCGGCCTCTTCGCCGCGACTTACCGCGTGCAGGGGCCGTTGGACGAGCCGACCGTCACGGTGAACCCGCTCGCGGCGCTCACGCCGGGCTTCCTGCGCGGCTTGTTCGGCATCTTCGACCAGGGAAAAGGGAACGGGGCCG
>CALMZT010000966.1 GCA_937870805.1 uncultured Chloroflexota bacterium | reverse complement strand
TTCATCGAACGGGTAACGCGCAAACGCGAGGGGTAGCCGGGATGGACAGAAAGCAGATGTGTGTCGCCAATGTGCAGTACAAGAAACCGTCCGACGATGGCGCGAAACAGTCGAAGAACCTACTGCGCTATCTGACCTATCGTGAAAGTCGGGATGAGGCAGCGCGGCATGTCACTGGACGGGAACGCTGGGTCGATCACGGCATGGGTGGTTCGGTAGCCGAAATCGCGCAGCGCTGTGATGACCTGAAAAGTGAGCATGTGCTGACCTTCAGCCTCATCTGTAACCCCAACCCGGATTTAATAGCGATGGTCGCGCCGGAAGATCGGGAGCAGTTTGTGCGCCAATTGACCGAAAGCATGGTCAATGGATTTTTTGATGAACGTGGGCTGGACACAGGTATCGAGTTTTCCTACGTGATGCACCATAGACTAACCGATGACCCGCAGGCACCGGGATTACACGATCCACACACCCATGTTGTGCTTCCGGGAACAGTGTATGACGAGGAACACGGGCAGCGTGTGCC
The DNA here is from genome assembly GCA_937870805.1 of uncultured Chloroflexota bacterium. Taxonomy (GTDB): domain Bacteria; phylum Chloroflexota; class Anaerolineae; order Aggregatilineales; family Phototrophicaceae; genus JACAER01. The sequence goes on along the minus strand of CALMZT010000966.1, from coordinate 3,722 downwards.
GCTGTTCTTCAGCCGCAATCGCAAGGTCAACCATATCGAGATGCTGCATGATGTCACCGAGCACACGATGACCGCGCAGATGGAACGCTACGTCGGTCCCGACTGGGAGCAGCGTTATGACGAGTTAGCCGCTGTACGCGAACAGGAGCGCCAGATCATCGCGGACGAGCGGCATGGTGTGATGCTCGACAACAAAGGGGAAAGTTGGGATGTCTGGTGTGGCACGCGGCGCACAGATGAGCAGCAAACCGCCGTTGGCTTTTATCGCTGGTATGCAGCACCGACTGAAGACGACCCGGATAACCTCCGGTTGGAATTCCGTCCGCTGGTGTCAGGATTGCCGCATGAACAGGCAGCCTTTTTCGCGCAGGCGCTGGCACAGGAGATGAAGGGCGAGATGGACAAATTGCAGGAACTCGCAGGATTGATTGACGGGATGAGTGCCAACCAGCGGGAGGCACTGATCGAGGAAATGGGTGGATATGAGCAGCCAACATGGGATGTATTGCCCGATTTTGAACTTTAGCCGAAAAAGCACACAGGGGAGAAGAGCGCCTACCGTCGGGAAACGTGTGCGCTCCAAACCCCTGTATACCCATTCAGATAGGAATATAACGAGTATGACACAGAACGACGTTGTGGACAAGACGGACACATTCGACACGCCCAGCACTGGAAGGCGGGAGTTTTTGAATGCACTCTATCAGGGCAGCCCCGACAACCTCTTTCTTGAACTACGCTGCATCCACCCGACCACCGGGGAGGCGCGTTCGCTGTGGGGACGGATAGGGAACAAACACGAACTGGGAAAGGCATTGAAGCAGGCGGAGACACTGAACCGTGAGGGCTATGGTGTGTACTTCGCCCCCTGTCTTCGGGGGGGGAAGCAGGGCAAAGCGGAAGCCGCTGCATTCGTTCCGGCGTTGTGGGTCGATATTGACTGTGATGGCGATCCCCACCAGCGCGACCAGAGCCTAATGGCGCTCAAGAACTTCGACTCCGCACCATCCTTCATCCTCGACAGCGGCGGCGGCTGGCATGGCTACTGGCTGCTGGATCAGCCGTTCCAGCTTAGGAGTGATACTGACCGTCAAAAAGTCGCGGGTGTCCTGCGTGGGCTGTTCGCGGCATTAGGCGGCGATCCCGAATACGTGAAAACGGTGGCAGGAATTATGCGCCTGCCTGATTCGGTGAATACGAAACCTGAACGCGGCGGTGTCGTGGTCACTGTGGTCGAGAGCCACCCGGATCGGCGTTATGCGCTGGATACCTTTGCCTGGTTGGAAAGCCAGCCACAGCAAACGAGCTTTGATGGGTTAAAGGTGGTGACGCTGAACGGGAATGGACACCATCCGCTGCCGCCGCGCACCGAAACCTATCTGGCATCGGGCGCGATGGATGGCACACGCAACGCTGAATTGTTCGCGGCAGCCTGCCAGATGCGTGATGCTGGCTACAGCCAATCCGACACCGAACGGGAACTCATTCCGCGTCACCTTGCCAGCGGCAGCAGCCAACGCGAGGCGCTGGCGACCATCCAGAGTGCCTACAGCCACCCGGCGCGTGAACCTATCCTTGCACCGCGAGAGCAGGCACGCCAGCAGGTCAGCCAGCTCGTAAGTCAGTTTACGGTTGAGCAGAAAGCCGAACGACCCACCACCGAGCAGATTGTCGCCACTGTCGAAGCCTGTATCCACCTCAATCCAGTGGAATGGGCAGAAGAACGCCAGCGCCTCAAAGCCCTGTGTGGCGACGGCTTGAAAATCGGGGATATTGACCGCTTATATAAGGAAAAGAAGCGTGCCAGCTTCCAGCAGCGCGAACAGGAATACCTTGACACCGAGAGCTACCTGTTGCGTGATGGGAAGATCATCTATCGCAAGGAAACTTATCGCGGTACGCTGGAGAAGACGGTGGTGGACTGGACAGCAGCCGCGCTTTATCAAACCTGTCAGATTGACGACGATGGCAAAGAAGCTCACACCACTGCGCTTGAACTCCGACGCGGTGAATTTGTGAAAAAGCTCGATGTGCCGGGGGATGTGTTTGTAGATGATGTGGCTCTGCGCCGCTTCATCGGGGCGAACGCTGGGTCACAGTATGTCGTGCGAGCAGGCATGTCGAAGCATCTGGTTCCCGCCATCGTGCAGTTATCCGGGGAGTTTCCGACCCACCGCCATTACAACTTCATGGGCTGGATGGAATTGGATGGCAGATGGGTGTATGTCTCCCCGCAGGATTGCATCACCGCGCAGGGCAAATTGAGCAAACCGCCATCGGTTGAACTCGACCACCGTTTGCGTGATTACGGCTTGCAGGCAACAGCGTGGAACGAAAGCCTCGCGGCGTTCGATGCGGTCACGAAGGTGCTGCCGCCTAAACTGGCTTCATGTCTGATTGCTTTCGCGCTGCTGCCCGTGCTTCAACGCTTCTTTCCGACAGCCGCTCCCCGACCTGCTGTGCATCTGGTCGGCACATCGGGCAGCGGCAAGTCGGAGATTGCCTCGCTCCTGAGCAGTTTCTACGGACAGTTCAGCCGTGACACACCACCCGCGCAGTGGGGCGATACTATCAATACGGTTGAGACGCTGGGCTATCCGCTGGCAGACAGCCTGTTCTGGGTAGACGACTACAAGAGTATCTACGCTGACGAGAAAACCTTCACCCGTTTCTTGCAGTCCTACTCACGCGGCATGGGACGGGGACGCTTGACCCGTGAAGCCAAAGTCCGGCACGAAAAACCCTGTCGTGGGCTAATCCTCTCCACCGGTGAAACCACCATCGAGGGTGAAATGTCCGTCGTGGCGCGAATGCTGGTGCTGGAAATCCCACCGTGGGAGAAGCGCGATCTGGGTGGGCAGACGCTGGTGCAGGCGGAACGCTTACGGGAGCACCTGCCGGGTTTCACTGCCCACTTTGCCTCATGGATAGCCAAGCAGCTTGAGCAGGGTGATCTGAAAGCCGACATCGCCAACCGCTTCAGCAGCAACATGCGCGGCTACCGTGAGAAGCTCACCACTGAGGTCGGCGGACAGTCTAATACTGGCCGTGTGATCCAGAACTGGGCAGTGTTGGTGACGGTCTACCAGATGCTTTCCCGTTTTCTGTCTGAGACGGCTGAGGATTATCTACTGCCCGCATGGAAAGATGCCATTGTGGAAAGTGTTCGCATACTGCGGCAGGAACGCGCCAGCGAGATATTCCTCGATATTCTGGGGCAGCTTATCGCCGGTGGACAGGCAGTGATTGATGATGATATGAAGAATCCGCGTGAGTATCCGCCGGGTGTGACGGTTGTGGGCTACAAAGACGAGGGGTTTGTCTATCTGCTGCCGGAAATTGCCCACCGTGAAGTCAACCGGGTGCAGCCGCTGCGCTTCACCGTGACCGCCATCGGAATGCAGTTACGCGAAGACGGCATCCTGATACCGGGATCGCATAACCTCAGCACACAGAAGCGTGTCCGGGGCAGCCGCGTGCGATTCTGGCAGTTGACCTCCGAATCCTTTGTTGAGACAGTTGAGACACCTGAGACGGGGGCAGATAACCCGCAAAAGTGATGGCACGAGTGCCTATAAGTGTGTTGAGACACTTGAGACTCTCTACTACGGTAGGGGGTCTTTTTTGTTTTGCGGAGTTTAGCTTTGTCTCAAGTGGCTCAGATGCTGTTGGCGAATCGACGTAGGATGGATTTTGAGGGAAAATGGGGCTGAGAAGTCAGT
>CALMZT010000965.1 GCA_937870805.1 uncultured Chloroflexota bacterium | reverse complement strand
TGCTCAAAGAACTGCGCGGCTTGGCATATAAAGCGATTCGCCCAATGAATGAGGCGCAGGCGCTTGATGACACCCAATACTACAGCCAACAATTCCCACGCGATGAACGTATCCCTTCGCTGCTACTGGACGCATATCATCCCAAGCTCTACGGTGGCACAGGCGAACAAGCCAGCACGCAGGTGGCACTTGCTGTCAAAGCGCTTGTGCCGCGTCTGATGCTGGCAGGCGGCTTGACACCCGAAAATGTTACCGAACGTGTCAGCGCGATTCAGCCCTGGGGTGTGGATGTTGCCAGCGGCGTTGAGGCGTCGGAAGGTTTAAAAGACGCTGCTAAAGTGCGTGACTTTATCGCTGCTGTGAAGGGTTTATAATCAGCAAAAAGTGTGAGGAGCCGTCTATGGACTGGCAAACGATTCGTCAATTCTACCCGCATCTCTGGCTCGTCGTGGAAGCGATTGATGCCTATACGGATGAGCAGCGTGGCAAGCGCATGATTGACCATCTCGAAGTGATTGAGGTCTTTGCCGACGATTATAAACCCGCGTGGGAATGTTTTAAACGCTTGCACCACGCTGACAAGTGGCGCGAATACTATTTTTTGCATACCGACAGAGAAGAATTGAACATTGGGGTCATGGACGCATTTCGGCGGAAACTAAAGGGTGTATGACGGCAATCACCATTGTTGGTGACTTCGCATTTGCCCTAATGGATAAACAAGTGGTCTTAAAAGCAATCAAATGTTGCACAGTTTTGAGTGAAATGCGACAACAAAGATAATGGAGGAATAGTGTATGAGTGACATGTCGCCAATTGATACACTTAGAAGAATGGGCTACAGAATTGATGTAATTTGGATTACATTTGCGCCTTCCTCATGGCCTACTACTGAAATAGAAGCGTTCGATTTTTATCGATACTATCATTTTAATATGCAAGAGCGATTTTGGACTTTATTCCAGGCTGCACCTTATACAGCGCAGGAGTTGCTACAAAGAATGTCCACCTATCCAACTATTGACGAATTAGTGAAAGAAATGGGGTTGAGTAAATTTTGGTGGGGATGGCCCGCAACGTGGGCTAAGAATCAAAAAGAGTACGACTCTATTTACCAGAAATTTGTGAACCACTATGGAAAAGAAACCGCTGATAAGATTATGAAACGCGCGCCATCGTTTAGATAAGTTGGAAATTATGCGACCCACACTTTATATCCAAACAAACTCCACATCCGTCCCCGACGCGCGCGGCTACTTCGGCGAATTTGGCGGACGCTATGTACCAGAAACGCTCATGCCCGCGCTGGATGAACTCACCAGTGCTTATCAGTCAGCGATGGCAGATCCTGCATTTCAGGCGCGGCTGATGGAATTGCAGCAAACTTACGTCGGGCGTCCTACACCCATCACCTACGCCAAACGTCTGTCTGAACAGTTAGGTGGAGCACAAATCTATCTCAAACGCGAAGACCTTGCCCACACAGGCGCGCATAAGATCAATAACGCGCTTGGGCAGGCACTTCTCGCGCTGCGCATGGGTAAAAAGCGCATCGTTGCCGAAACAGGCGCGGGACAGCACGGGGTTGCCAGTGCGACGGTTTGTGCGCTCTTGGGCTTGGAGTGCCACGTTTATATGGGCAGTGTGGATATGGCGCGACAGCAGCCGAACGTATTCCGCATGAAGCTGCTTGGCGCAGAAGTCATCCCTGTCGAAAGCGGCAGCAGGACGTTGAAAGATGCTATCAACGAAGCCATCCGTGATTGGGTGACGAACGTGAACAACACTTTCTATCTACTGGGTTCGGCGTTAGGTCCTCATCCTTATCCGATGATGGTACGTGACTTTCAAAGCGTCATCGGCACAGAAGCCAAGCAGCAGATTCAAGAGATGGCGGGGCGATTGCCAGATGTCATCGTCGCCTGTGTCGGCGGCGGCAGCAATTCCATCGGAATTTTCCACGCCTTTCGTGATGACGAAAACGTTGATCTCATTGGCGTCGAGGCAGGTGGTCATGGTCTCGATACCAGCGAACACGCTGCACGATTCGCTGACCCGCAGATCGGGCGTCCAGGCGTGCTGCATGGTTCGCGCACTTTTGTCATGCAAGACGCTGATGGGCAAATCGTCAACACGCACAGCGTTTCGGCAGGTTTAGATTACGCCGCAGTCGGTCCCGAACACACTTATTTGCGGCAGATGGAACGCACCTTTTACACCGCCGCAACCGATGACGAAGCCCTAGAAGCTTTCCAAACCCTGTGCAAGCTGGAAGGCATCATTCCAGCATTGGAAAGTTCACACGCCGTCGCCGAAGTCATCAAGCGCGCACCGACCATGCCCAAAGACAGTATACTGCTTGTGAATCTTTCAGGACGCGGTGATAAAGACTTGG
>CALMZT010000964.1 GCA_937870805.1 uncultured Chloroflexota bacterium | reverse complement strand
CTAATCGCGCCCGTTGAGCGTTACAATCGCCGCAATCGTTCTGTACAACAGCACCGCCAGCCGCATGAGTGCTACTGCCAGCAAGAGGATAATGCCTAAAATACCCCACACAGGCACGAGCACAATACCGATCACCAGCGCGACCAGCAGCAGCATAATGAACATGCCCAACAGCCACACCGTTCCACCAACGCTCAGCAGCAGGAACGCCCCCACTGTGCCAACCAGTTGCAGCACAAACGCTTGCAGCGCGTGGAAGGCGACGTAATCTGACTTCTTGCGGAAGTACAGGTAAATGCCCAGCGGGATAAAGATGCTGAACGGCACGGAAATACCCAGCGTCGCAAAGCCACCCAACAGCGTCAGCCATGCGCTGGCGTGCGCGGCGGCTGTCCACTTGCGTTCGCTGTCGGACACGGAAACGCTGCTGTAGCTGCGCGGCGCGGTACGTAACTCGCGCTTGGGTTTGCTGTACCGTTCCTCGTACTCGCGCACCGTTTCGTCACTTTCAGTCGAGTTCGCGGGCTGCGCGGGCTGTGAAGAAGATGCAAGGCGTGAAAGGCGCTGCACATTGCTGTCTTCAGGATTCATATTATCAGTCATCGAGGTTCATCCCGTTTCCGTTAAATCTATGTTCACGTGCTATATATACGTAGATTATGGCAGAGAAGTTTCAGAACTGTGATATAATCCCGCGCCATGTTGCGTAATGATTTTACCCTATCGAAAAAACATCTCGGCTGGCTGCTGCTGCTGGCGGGCGTCGTGGGATTCATCGGCATTCTCAGCGTCGATATTTTAGATGTCGGGCGTGAAGGCGGCATCGGTCCCGCGCAGCAGATGGCGCTTGTCGTATCGGCACTCACTGCCCTCGTCGGTTTTACGCTGATTCCGCTGGGCGATGCGCCTGCATGAAGCAACTAGCGCTTAGCTTTTAGTCTCGCTATGGTCAAAACAACCCCCATCGAAGAACAAGCCTCTACACGGACACTCATTTATATCAATCGCGCGCTTTTAATTGCGGCGCTGTTGATTTTACTGTTCTCGTTCGTCGTATACGTGGTGTATGCTGTGAACCTGATGCAGTTCCCGTTCGACTACGATCAAGGCGAAGGCTTTGAGCTAGTCGATACGATCTTCTTCAGTCGCGGGCAGTTTCCCTACCGTGACACCAACGTCTACCCTTTTTATTCCAGCAATTACCCGCCGCTGTTCCACGTCATCGCTGCGCCGTTCGTGTGGGTGTTCGGTCCGGCGTACTGGTACGGGCGGCTGCTGGGTTTTCTCAGCACGTTGGTCACGGCGGCGGCAATTGGCTACGCCGTTTACCGCGATGGTCGGCACAAATGGGTGGCTGTTTTGTCCGGTCTGGCGTTTCTAGCCTCGAACACGGTCTACCACATTGGACCCTTATTCCGCCAGCACATGATGATGGTGATGTTCGAGACGCTGGCTGTCGTCGTCATTGCTCACGCCAACGAGATCAGCGATACGAATAAACGCCGCCGCAACCTGGCTTTGGCGTTCGCGCTGGTCATCGCCGCAGGCTATACCAAGCAGTTGGCATATGCGACAGCGATTGCCGTCGGCATCTTTATGTTCATTCGCCAGCCGCGCAGAGCCGTCGTATGGGGTTTTGGCGCGGCGCTGGTGGGCATTGTCATCTTCCTGTGGCTGGATTGGGCGACAGGCGGGCAGTGGTGGTTGCAAACGATCAAAGCTAACATCAACGATTACATCCCTGACCAAACCATCGGCTTATTCCGCTTGTGGTTCAGCTTGCATGGCTTTTTGCTCGTGCCTGCTGCGTTGTATGTGATTTATGAATTGTATTTCAGCCGCTTGTCGATCTACAGCCTGTGGTTCATCGTCGCTACGGTGAACAGCGTGTCAGCGGGCAAATGGGGCGCGGGCGACAGCTACTTTGCGACGGCAATTGCGGCGCTGTGCATCCTCAGCGGCTTGTTCGCGTCGAAGTGTTTGCGCGGTGAGTGGATGTTTCCTGAGAATTATTTGACGCGATTGGTGAACAAGGGGTTTAAACCCCTTGTTCAATGGATGAGGGCGCAACATGTTGCGCCCCTACATGTGATTGCATTGATTGTTATTCCTCTGCTGTACATCGGCTACGGGCGGGCGGTGCTGCACATGCCGACAGAGGGCGCAGTGTTCGGCACGCTGGCGCAGGTGTTCAATATTCAGCCGAATACGGATGGCAGTTTCTACGATTCGGCGGGGCGCATCGCAGGCGGCTATGCTGACATCGGGCATTTGACGACGCCTGCTGATACTGCGGCAGGATGGCATATCGTGGAGATGATACGCGCGACAAATCTGCCCGTATTGAGCGAAGAAGCCGCGTTCAACCTGTGGGCTGGCAAGGACGTGGTGACAA
>CALMZT010000963.1 GCA_937870805.1 uncultured Chloroflexota bacterium | reverse complement strand
CGCACCTTTGATTCCAGATCCGCCAATATCAATCCCCAAAATTTCCATAAGTGTCCCTCCTGAAATGCCAATCTATTCAAACCAGATGGGATTTGACCACGCGCGTTCGCCATGTGCATCCCGCACAGTCACGCGGCAAAATGGGCTGTTGAAGCGCTTCAAGCTCAACTCCACTTCACGCATTCCCTGTCCATGAACGTAATGTGATAATGAGCCGTGCCCGGTAACAAAAACTGAACTCGCAGGTGAGCAGCGGATCACGATTTTGTCACCGGGATAGACGCTGATGTCGTAAATTTCCGGTCCGGTGCTGGAATAATACTCTCCTCGTTTTAGCGCTGCCAGAATTGCATCCTGCGTCAGCGTTTCACTCTTCACCCACACCCAGCCGCGCAGCGCGTCGTGGCGTACCGCTTTAAAATGGGCATCGTCGGTAGCGGCAACAAAGTAACGTTTGCCGCGCATCAGCAGCACGTCAACAATCGACCAACCGCCGGGTTTATCACTGTGATCACACGATGTGGCGTTGAAGACCTCAACGGCGTGAATATCGCCCAAGCCTATGATGTCGCCTTCGGTCAAGCCGTACCAATCAGGATGTGGCGCGGCGACCCAGGCACCGGCTGCCAACGCGCGGGCGGCGATTTCGGGTCCGCTTTCGCCGGGCAGATTGGGTACAAAATCCAGCGGCAGCCCAACAGCGAGAATATGCCATAGATGTCCCAGTTCGGTTGTTCCTGTGTGGAGTTCCGCGCCGATCAGCGTCAGAAACTCATCTGACTGGTAAGGGCGCGCATCGGTCAACAGAAAGCCATACTGGGACATAAAATGGTCGGTAATGGATAAAAAATGATAATCTGCCTCACGGTAGAGCTTACAGACCTGCTCCGGAGTGAGCAAGCCGTCCGATACAGTAGAATGTGTATGTAAATTGCCGCGCCAGAAGCGCCCCGCTTTGTCAAATGGAAGATGCTGCATTCGATCCCCTTTCGCGCACGATTATGACGCAACACCGCGCTGTCAGCCACTCACGATTTTCGCAGCGATCATTTAGTAACCACTCATCAAAAGCCAGTACGATAGAAAAGCTAGACGACTTGGAAATCCAGATGAAGATACACAATCCGGACATCAACACACACGTATTTGAGCACTGTTCACTAATGTATACAACTCTTGAGCGCATGATGGCATTCCATAGCGACCCAAAGACATTTGGCAAGCTAACACCGCCGCCGATCATGGCACAACTTCACCGCGATACACGCACGTCGCTGACCGAAGGCAATCTTGAATTTACCTTGTGGATAGGCTTCATCCCGATTCACTGGTTAGCCTGCCATGAACCGGGACCCACCGCCACCTCGTTTGCTGACCGCATGATCGCAGGACCGATGCAAAGCTGGCGGCACGAGCATATTTTCCATGCGGTAGAGGCTGGTGTGGAACTTATTGACCGCATCACGTTCTCACACAAGCCGGGCTGGCGTGGGTGGCTATCACGGCTGATGTTCGATGGCTTGCCTTTACGCATCTTGTTTATGTATCGGCATTTCCGCACACGGCGGGCAGTCGAACGATGACCGCACCACATATCATCGTGATCGGCGCTGGCATCGGTGGCTTGACAGCGGCAGCACTGCTGGCACAGTCTGGTTGCCACGTCACTGTACTCGAAGCGCAAAGTTATCCCGGCGGCTGTGCATCGACGTTCTATCATCAGGGCTATCGTTTTGACTCTGGCGCGACGGTTGCTGGAGGTTTTCAGCCCGATGGTCCACATCACATCGTCGGCAAGCTGCTCAATATTCAATGGGATGTGCGGTTGCATGAACCCGCTTGGGTAGTGCATTTGCCGCAGCATTGTATCGCGCTCACCCGTGATAACGCCGACGTGCTGCATAACTTCCCCAAAACAGCACGCTTCTGGGATGAGCAGAGCCGCATCGCCGATATTTGCTGGTCACTGGCGGCGCAGGGGCTGCCATTCCCGCCTGGTGATGCAGGCGAACTTTTCCAGCTTGCGCGCGTCGGATTTGCCCATTTTCCACAGGATTTGCAGCTTTTACCGTTTGCACTGCGAACAGTCAAACGATGGCTAAGTCTGCGCGGGCTGTCGTCAGACGCAGGATTTACGCGCTTTATCGACGCTCAGTTGCTGATCTCCGCACAAAACACGGCGCAGCATGTGAGCGCGGTCTACGGCGCAACAGCGCTCGACCTAGCACGACAAGGCGTTTATCATGTACGCGGCGGCATTGGCACTTTGTCGGAAACGCTGGTTGACAAGATCAGGGAATTGGGCGGCCAGGTGCTTTATCGTCAGCACGTGACGCGCATCGCGGTGGAAAACGGGCACGCCATCGGTGTTTATGTGCGGCATGGCAAACGAACACAATATGAGGAATCTATGCCATGCGATTTCCT
>CALMZT010000962.1 GCA_937870805.1 uncultured Chloroflexota bacterium | reverse complement strand
GATGGGCAGACACACTGGTCTGCCCCTACACGGAAATTCCGTCTTTAATAGCATCAGTGGATGTGGCGCTTCGGTAGTCGTAAACTTTACTTTCTGGCGAACGGCAACCCACATCAACCCCTTGTTCACACCTGAGGGTTCAATTGCGTAAATTTTATTCTCGCGTGTTTGAGGTAGCAGATGGCAGAAGTTCATGACAAGATCGCAACTGTTTTGCTGGTGACGGCGAATCGTCATGTGCGCCGCCATGTGCAGGACATCTTGCGCGAAACGCAGTATGAACTTGCCAAAGCCGCCAGCGTAGAAGTCGCCCAGCAGTATCTTGAAGAACGGCGCGCGCTGCTGTTACTGCTGGATTTTGATTTAGTGGGCAGTGCGGATTTATGCGCGCAGTTGAGCCGTGCAGGGGCGCTGGTACTGGGCTTGATACCCGACGAAGCCTCGGCGGCAGCGGCGTTTTCGGCAGGCGCGCGCGATTATTTATGCTACGATAATCGACACTTCAGCGAGGCGCTGCGCTGGCGCATCCGTCATGTACTCCGCACACAACAACCCGCCACACCGAAAGTCACGGATGGCGCACGCTGCTTGCTCTGGTCAGCAATCGTTCGCCAGTACGGCGACGCCTATGCCTGGCAGATTCATGTCCTGAATGAGGACAGCGCCCAACAGTTTTTGCCCATGCAGCTAACGAATGGACAGTCTTACAGTCATGCATGGCTCAGCAGCAAACTTCCCAGGGATGTAGAGAAAGCAGATCAAATCTCTCACTGGGCGCTGCAAAACGGGGAGCGTGGCTATTATCAAACCTTCGGCTGTCAGACGGCGAACGGTGTGCGCTGGCTTTACGAAGATGTGCAAATCACGCCGCTGGAAACGGGCAGTTGGCATCTGGTAGGCGTCTGTACCGACATCACCGAGTACCGCGAAGATGCCGCCGTTCTCTCTGAAGCTAACGAACTTCTGGAAGAACACATCCAGAAGCGCACGGTAGAACTGCGTGAAACGGTAAAACATCTGCAAGACGAAATTGCTGCGCGCACCCAGGCAGAAGGCGCGCTGCGCGAAAGTGAAATGCGTTATCGTGGGCTGATGGAGCAGGCTTCCGATGGCATTGCCATTGTCGATCAAAGGGGCCGTATTCTCGAAGTCAATCAACGCATCTGTGAACTGCTCAACTACACGCGCGAGGAAGTGATCGACAAGAATTTGCGTGATTTCGTCCAGCCAGAACATCTCGCCAGCCAGCCGATTCGTTTGCAGGAAGTCCTCAACGGCGAAACGGTGCTGAGTGAACGTCTGCTGCTGCGCAAAAATGGCGGTGTGGTATACGTCGAAATCAGCGCGCGCATGATGGCAGACGGGCGTATCCAATGCATTATGCGTGACATCACCCAGCGCAAACTGGTCGAAAAAGAATTGCACATTTCGCAGCAGGCACTGCAACACAAGAGTAACTCCCTCACCATCATCAATACCATCGCCGACACGCTTTACCGTTCACTGGAATTAGAGAAAGTCGTGGAGCGCGCCGTCCAAGGCATTGTCGCTTATACGGAAGTATCCGGCATCAGCCTTTACCTCTACGAACCCGAACGTAACGAACTGCTCCTCGTCGCCAAACATGGTCTCTCCGATGATCTGATGCGCGTGGGCGAGACAATGCCAGTAGATAGCAGTATGACGGGCTTGGCAGTAATGCAGCGTGAAATGATCTTCAGCGAAGATATACAGAATGACAGCCGTTTGCATCCACGCTTTGTCAGCAGTATCGAGCGTGGTGGCTTCCAGCGTTTCTATGCGCTGCCTGTCATTTATCAGGATCAAGTGGTGGGTGCCTTGACGCTGCTGCTGCGAGAGTCTAACCCATTCTCGCCTGAAGTGTTGGAAACGCTGTCTTCCGTCATCAAAACCCTCGGCGTGGCACTGGCAAACGCACGCTATGTGGCTCAACTGAAAGCTGAGAGCGAACAACGTCGCCGCGCCGAAGCTGCCGCTCGTCCTCCCGCCGGCGGATGCGCACGCGGGG
>CALMZT010000961.1 GCA_937870805.1 uncultured Chloroflexota bacterium | reverse complement strand
GTTAAGGCTTAGCTTGATGCCTGAGAACCTGTGTGTTCGCCCGCTGCTCAGCCCTGTACGCTTATCCCGACAAAGATGTTGTGAACCCTTGACACCTTCAAACTAAATTTGATGCGATGGCCCCGGATTTTCTTAGACTAGAGGATAAGAGTCAGCCACAATCGAATAGGAAAAGTCTATGACCTGCGGAAAGGCTTTATTGATCGCCACCGCGTTTTATGCGCTGTTGACGACGGGTGCGTTAGGTGTTAGTTTTGGCTTGCGCGGCGCGTACTGACAAGAGTTCTCGCGCATGTTCCAGCGACTCCGCAAAGATGAGTTTTCCTTCACGGGCACGGAAGACTTTCATGATGATTTGGACTAACTGGATAGCAAAGCCTGTGGCGTTGGCGATGACGGTCATCCCCGTGTAGGAGGCGTCTCGTTGCATCAGAAAACGCAGATTTTGAAGGGCATTTTCCATAGGGACAGCGGTTTTATTGGTGTTGTAGATGATATTGACCTCATGATCGACACCCTTGAGGAGTTCGTGCGTCTGTTTCGCGGCGATAGGGATGTCGTTCCATGTCCAGCCGTGATGAAACTCCCAGCGCATAATTGTTTTTTCGTTGTTATCCCATAACACTTCAACTGAAGTCATGTACATTCTCACAATTAAACTTTACGTATATTCATTATAAGCAGATAAGCATGTGGCTTCGTTGAAGTTTTTATGAAATTATGTCACGGCAACAACGAGTAGGCTTGCTGCCGCGCAGCAGAAAACGGGGACGGCGGCAATTGCGAGTAGGCTTGCTGCCGTTTGAGCGTGTGAAAATTTGGGCGAGGCGCAGCAACAGGCACGCGATTTGCAGTTTTAAGGGGCAGCCGTCGGCAGCAACAGATTTAGGGGAGCATTTGCTGACGTTAAAGCCTACCATAGCACAAAAACGGCGTCATTTGGGTTTCGATTGACACTTTAATGCGAGGTGTAATGTAAGGGTACAGTTTAGTCTCAGTAATTACTGTTCTTGAACATTCTTTGTGGGTCATGCGATATCAGTCACCGCGAGATTCTTTCTGTTCGGTATTTTCTCGGAGGGTTGTCAACCATGACTTCAGTCGCTCCCGATCAGCTTCACTATAGCGCTCGAAATGTAGCGGATCTTGTTCGTAATCAACGACCATGCGATAGAAGCGTGCGCTTGCAAACGTGTGGTGGTAGACCGCACCGAAATCGAACTGTATAGTGTCAGCGCCAGCAAGTGGGACAGTGAGAACAGGTATAGGATCAACAATGCCAAAACGGTAAATATCGGTTTTGCCTTGTTCAAACGTTGGGCGTGGGTCGCTCACGAAAATCGCATAAGGAAAAGCGCTTTGCTGGCGGTCAGGATAGCTCGGCAATTTATGGATAATCGGTGGCGTTTCGTGCAAATA
>CALMZT010000960.1 GCA_937870805.1 uncultured Chloroflexota bacterium | reverse complement strand
CCCACGTTGCGCAACACGACGCCGACTTCTGACAAGCACACATCCTTCATCGGTGGGATTTGAAAGCGCAGCGTGTGCCATTCCCCTACTTTCAACGCCTCACCTGTAGCCTGATGTGAAGTGTTGGAATTATCGTCATGTACGTACAAAGCGACTTTGATCGTGTCGGGGGCACCTTCAGGCAAACAGACTTTCGCCTCGACGGTTTGTCCTGGATAAATTAGCGGCGTAAAGCACGCCTCATAATAATTGCTGCTCAACTCGCGTGGGCGATAATAAGTGCGTGTAAAAATGCGGATTTCGCCCTTTTTGTTCAGCTTACGGATACTGGTTTGCAGCGTCGGCTGATCCTGCGCGCGCCGCAGTTCAATTGGACGCCCTTTGTCGCCGTGTCCTTGAAAATTGTTTGTCGACTCTGAATAGTAAAAATGATAACGCGGACGCTGCTCAGTTGTTGCGCCGTGTACCTTGCGCGCGAGTGTACAAAACAGGTCAGCACACTGGGGGATGGTAAGGATATTTCTTGCGCCAATGATGCTCGATGCAATCAAAAGGTCATTTATCGGAGTGCGCCACTGGGCATCAATGCCCGCTAATCCAACGGCAGTGCCCATGATCGCGCCGACATTGCCGACATTACAATCGGTGTCCCAGCCCGCCATATTGGTGATTTGAATTGAACGCGAGAAGTCGCCCGCGCCATACAGCAGCCCCAACGCCACGACGCCCGCATTCGGAATGATATGCACGACACCAGAGTAGCGATCATAGCCAAAATTGGCTTTGAGATAGGCATAAGCGGCGTGCCAATCGTCGGGATTGCGCTGGTGAAAATCGATGATCGCGCAAATCACACGCGCATATTCACCCTCTGCCGAAATCTGCTGCAAACCGATTTCAATCAGTTTGCGTGGATCACGCTCATTGAACGCCGCACTGACCAACGCCGCGATAAAGCGCCCGCCGTCGATACCCGCGCCATCATGCGTCATACGCGCGGCTTTTTCAGCGTAATCAGCAGCAAGCGCGGGGTTATTGGGTGCAATCCAGCCCCAAATATCACTGAAAATCTGCCCGCCGATTTGTTCCGCCAGCGTCGCGCCGTTCTGTGCGATTGAGCCAGCGCGTGAGACAGGGATGCACGCCATCAAATTGAGATAAACGGTGTGCTCGGTGGAGACGCCGTAACCGCCCCACCACAGCGTCCCGTGTTGATCGCCTAAGTAATTGAGCCAGGTTTCCGCGATTTGTTCCGTCGTCAGCGGCGCGCCGTGATCTTCCAACGCACGAATTAGCAGCATCGGCACAGAAGTATCATCGTCTGGTTTGAAGATTTTGCCACGATCTTCGCTCAAATAAGTGGTTAATTCACCAAGATGTGCGCGGATTTCATCGTATGTCCAGTTTTCTAAGGGCGCGCCAAAACGCACGCCGATACATTTGCCTAACCATCCGGCGTACACGCGCTCGTCGTAATCTGAAGGAAGTGTCGTCATCGCAAGTCATTCGAGTTAAATCACTGACGTTACGCACCCTGAACCTGTGAACAAGGGGTTTATGCAGTTTAACGATTAAAGTGGTGTACAAACGGGGTAGTAGGGGAAGACGTGCAAACTCCGTTTGCCTGTGTCTGCCCTGTGTGGGGCGCACGCCGCTTCGCTTACACGGTGCGCCCCTACAATTCCCGATACTCCGTATTGTTTAGTTAAAGAGCATAAACCCCTTGTTCGATCTGAACCTGCGTAACATCAGTTAAATCAGCTAAAGGAAGAAACGATTAAGTCGCTACGCATTCAACAATGGGCTTAAGCCCATTGTTCGCATAGATCGTTAGTAGTTGTTTTGATTTGTCCATAAGAAAGGGCGAACACGTTAGTTCGCCCCTACGAAATCAACCATTACGGTAATTGTGAGTAGTTCTCGTCGAGA
>CALMZT010000959.1 GCA_937870805.1 uncultured Chloroflexota bacterium | reverse complement strand
CTGCTTCAAATTCAACTGGATTGAAACGTATGCGCCGCCCATTTTATTAGCAGTCTAATTGATTTGTCCATTAGAAATACTTGCAGGACAATATCTTAACGGCTCTAAAAAAGTGTCTGCTGTTTCGGCAGTTCTTCTTTGGACTTGTCCTGTCCCTTGCGCACGGCGGCTTCCGACAGAATGTCGCGGGCGCTCTGCTTGCCCGTTTCCGTCACCGTGCCAAGCATTGCCGCAAGTTCCTCAACACGTTCGGCATCTTCCAGCGCAATGACCTGCGTTGAGGTGCGCCCACTGCCACTGGATTTCGTAACGCGGTAGTGTTTATCGCCATAGCCTGCTAACTGCGCGAGATGCGTCACACACAGCACTTGATGGTTGCTTGCCAGCGTCCACAATTTTTCGCCGACGACAGCACCCACACGCCCACCAATCCCCTGATCGATTTCGTCAAAAATCAGCGTTGGGGTTTGGTCGGCTTGCGCCAGCACACGCTTGAGCGCCAGCATGATACGCGCAGTCTCGCCGCCAGAAGCGACTTTTGCCAGCGGACGCAGGGGTTCGCCGGGGTTCGCGCTCATCATGAATTGCAGACGGTCAATGCCTGTTTGGTCGAAGGCTAGACGTTTATTCAGTACGTAACAGCCTTGAGGGTCTTCTTCCTGAAAGACCTCAACCTCGAAGCGTGTATTTTCCATGCGTAAATCGGCAAGCTCTTTGACAATCCGTTCGCCCAACTGCTTCCCGGCTACGACACGCGCGGTGCTCATGCGATGCGCCAGTTCACCGATGACCTTCAGGAATTTGTCTTCATTCTTGCGCAGTTCTTCGAGACGCTCCTCACTGTTTTCGATGCCATCCAGTTCGCCCTTCGCCTTCTCAGCGTGTTCGATCACATCTTCAATCGTCGTGCCGTAGCGCTTTTTGAGGTTGGTGATAAGCTCCAAACGTTCTTCGACTTCATCGAGGCGTTCGGGATTGTATTCCACCTTATCGCCATAGCGACGAATAGCAATCGACAGTTCTTGCGCCTGCTCACTAATCGTCACGGCGAGGTCGTGTTCATATTCCAGGTCAACGTCAATTTGAGACAGCTTGCCCAGCAGCACCGCCACCTGCATCAACTGATCGACGGCAGGTTGACGCCCGATTGTATCGACCTCTTCGCTCAATAGGGCGGCGACGTCACCGCATAGTTTCGCCAGTTGTTCGCTGTTGGCGAGGCGATTACGCTCCGCAACCAGTTCGTCATCTTCGCCCGGAACAAGATCAGCCGCTTCAATCTGTTCGATGTCGTAGCGTAAACGATCAGCGCGGCGTTCCAGTTCCGCCTTATCCGACAGCAGCATTTTGATCTCCTGACGGATGGCGATAACACGCTCTACGACCTGCGCCAAACCGTTGCGCATTTCCAGCAGATTGGCATAACGATCAATGAGATCAAGGTGTGAGCGCGGATTCAACAGCGACAGATGCTCACTCTGCCCGTGAATATCCACCAACTGCGCGCCGACTTCACGCAATACATCGTTATTGACTGTGATGCCGTTGACGCGCGCCGATGAACGCCCATTACGCCGTACTTCACGAGTGAGGGTGACAAACCTGGCATCATCACCTTCCAACAGTTCTTCACGCTTGAGGACAGGCTTGAGCAACGCCTGTGTTTCATCTTTTAATGAGAATGTGCCTTCAACGGTGGCTTTCTCGGAACCAGCGCGAATCGCACCGCCGTCAGCCTTACCGCCCAACAGCAGTTCCAGCGCGTCAATGATGATCGATTTACCCGCGCCCGTTTCGCCTGTGATGACGTTAAAGCCCGACGCGAAGTTCAATTCGAGATTGTCGATAATCGCAAAATTTTGAATTCGTAATTCTTCCAGCATCGACTTAGCCTCAATCTTCCCTACACACAGGCGGCTTCAATTCCAATTTACATCTTCATCCGATAGCGACCATAGACCGCAACTGCTGCCAAACCCACAAAAATCAGCAGACCCACATTAGCGCCTGAGAGAAAGTAATCCAACGATAATGGCGGGAAGTTTTGCGCCACAACACGCTCGCCAAACTGATCGACGAGTTGATTATATTGCTGCATATAGTTTAGGTAGATAGAGCCAAACGCGCCTGTCAATCCACCCACAAAAGTCGCCACGCCGCCAACTTCACCTGAGTAACGCCCACGCCGACGCTGCGTCGAGCGCAGCGCGAGTTCAGCAATCGCGCCGCCGACTGGCAAACCGAGGATGAGCGCAAAAAGCACGAAACCCAATTGCAGCGCACCCATCAGCCCGCCAAGCAGCAGCCCCGCCACGCCACACACGCCTGCCACAACCAAATAATCGTTGCTGCTGGCATTGAAAAACCGACTCTCGTGTTGGCGCGCGCATTCACGGCAGCGATAACCGATAGGCGTGCGTACCGCGCATTGTACGCACATCAAACGGTCACATTTGTTGCAACGCAGCGCTGTTTCCCGATCAGGGTGTACAGCGCAGAAAGTTTTTTCCTCAGTACCCACGCTCATAGTTGAAACCTCATTTTATAGCGTGCATAAGCAGCCCCAGCGGCGGTCACAATGAAAATCCACAAACCAATATTCGTCACGCGGAACAGCCCGCCGACCAGTCCACCGATGACAATTGCAGCGGCAGCGTTTTCGGCAGAATAGCGCCCACGCCGCTTGAACGTCACATATAAAGCAATCTGAGCCACCCTAGCGCCCGCCGGAGCGCCCGCGAAAAATGCGAGATAAAAGCCCAAGGGCATAAATGCCATGGCTGCGCCACCAATTGCGCCCATCACGGTGCACGCCCCTGCTACAATAAGATAATCAGTGGTCGTGCCTGTGAAAAATTTGTCTTCCTGCGCCCGCAGACACTCACGACA
>CALMZT010000958.1 GCA_937870805.1 uncultured Chloroflexota bacterium | reverse complement strand
CGCGTTTTGCTCTGGCATGACGCTGTTCTAGGGGGAAGGGGCATTCTCGCTCTTCCTCTAATTGTGAAGATTAACCATTTGATTCAGGCGGCGCTGATGAATTTGCCCCTCAATCACGTTGAGATTGAGGTGAAAGGCAGGCTCGATATGTCGGGCGTTGTCGGCTTAGCGTATGAACAGCCGCCGCAGCTACAGGACATCACCTATCAAGCGCGTGTACAATCCTCCGCCAGCGCCGAAGACCTCCAGAAGATGCATGATGCCGTGAGCGAAACATGCCCCGTGCTGAACACGCTGCGTTATCCGGTGCAGGTGAGGCGCGAAGGGTAGGGGAAAGCCAAAAGATGAAAGGTAAATGGTGATTATGGATAAAAATTCCGATTGATAAACCATCAACTTTCTTTTTGACACACCCCGCATATTACCGAAAAGCGCCGTAAAGTCCCCACGTTGACGGGCGGAGATACGAGGCATAGATTTGGCTTTTGCCTTCAACTGTGCTATCCTCTCTTTGTCCGAAGCGTACCCAACAGTTGTTCGGACACGCTGCTTAACAACAGATAAATGGTTTTCCCGCAAAGGGTGGGATGTAAAATCTGAACCGCAACCGTCTCTAGGACTATAGAGCAAGGGTGAAATTCCCGAAAAGCCGCCAGCTTTTAGCTGTGGGGAGTAGTCACGTTAAAGTACCCATGCACAAAATTGTCGAATTGGGTTAGCACCATCGCAATCCAAGTCGAAGATTAATCACTTGTTCCTAACGGAGGAAAACTAGAATGTTGAAACACTCTCTAAAAACTGCTTGTTTAATGGTCGTCATTGTGTTGACGTTCGGCATGACGCTGGCGCAGGATGCTGCCCCGGTAGTCCTAGGTCCGATCACGCAGCGCGTCGTTGATCGTGGCGAACTGATTTGCGGCACGAATGCTTCGGCGCTGCCCGGATTTGCGGAAGTCAACGACGCAGGTTCCTACGTCGGCTTCGACGTGGATATGTGCCGCGCGGTTGCAGCAGCCATCCTCGGTGATGCTGACGCCGTATCGTATCGCCCACTGGCAGCCGCTGATCGTCAAGCCGCGCTCCAGTCGGAAGAAATCGACATCCTTTCGCGCAATACCACCTTCACGCTGAGCCGTGATGCAGTGTGGGGCGCGACCTTTGCGCCGACGACCTTCTATGATGGTCAGGCAGTGATCGTGATGGCAGACAGCGGCATCACCAGCCTCGAAGGGCTGGCGGGCTTGATTATCTGCACGAATGCTGGCACGACCACCGAATTGAACATCACCGACGCCATGAATCAGCGCGGGCTGGACTTTGAACTCCAGACCTTCCAGGAATTCGATCAGGCTTTTGATGCATTGCTCGCGGGTAACTGCGATGCTGCGACCAGCGACGCCAGCGGCTTGATCTCCAAGCAGGCAACGGCTCCTGATCCGGGCGCGCTGCGCATCCTGCCGGAAATCATCAGCAAGGAACCGCTGGGTCCGGCGACGCCGCAGTCTGACGAGCAATTTGCCGACATAGTGCGCTGGACGATCTACGGCTTGTTCGCCGCAGAAGAATACGGCATCACCAGCGAGAACATCGATCAGGTGATCGCCGACAATACAGGCGAAGGTGGCGACCCCAACATACAGCGTATCCTCGGTATTGGCGAGAACCAGTCAGGTTCCTACTTCGGTATCGCCAACAACTTCGTGGAAGTCGTCGTCCGTCAGGTCGGCAACTACGGCGAAATCTTCCAGCGCAACCTCGGTGTCCCCCCCTTCAATCTGGAGCGCGGTGTGAATGCGCTGTGGACTGAGGGTGGCTTGATCTACGCGCCGCCGTTCCGTTAAAGCAAACAGCCATTAGCAGTTAGATGGCATCGTTAACGCTACACAGGCTGAGCATGAACAAGGGGTTTAAACCCCTTGTTCGCAGCCGAACAGGTTAACATCCGAAACAAGGTTGTGGGGGCAGTGCCCCCACATTTGCATCTAGCGAGTTGGGTCTATGAGCGCCAAGCAGCAGCCGAAAAGTGTGGCACAAAATATTTTTGGTCTCTTTACGAATGTGCGCGTGCTTCAGATCGTCGCGCAGATTATTTTTCTTATTTTGGTCATTTTCCTCGTCACCAGCATCGCCAAAGCGATTCTTGATTCACTGGCGGCTAAAAATCTGGTTCCAAATCTTGGTGTCCTGAATAACCGCGCGGGCTTCGAGATTGCCAATGCGGACACCTATACGCCCGATGACAGCTATTGGGAGGCGTTCTGGGTCGGCGTGCGCAACACGTTTCGCGTCATCTCGCTTGGCTTAGTGATGACGACGCTGTTAGGCGTGTTTGTCGGTATCAGTTTGTTGAGCACCAACTGGCTTGTACGCACCATCGCGCGTGTTTACGTCGAAGTGATCCGCAATACGCCGCTGCTGGTACAGTTATTCTTCTGGTTCTTCGGCATCATTCTGGCGCTGCCACAAATCAGGCAGGCGATACAGATCCCGCCGGAGAGCGCGTTCGCGCTGCCGATTCGTTATATTGTGTATGCCCTCGCGCTAGTGTTTACCTTTTTCTACGCGCGCAACCGTTTTGCCGATGACTGGCGGCGTATCGCACGTTTTCCCTTTGTCCTCGCGCTGATTATCGCTGCGGAAGTTGGGTTTCAATTCTTCCGCTCCGCGTATGGCGTTTTCGGAACGGAGACCTTACTTTACGTCATCATTTCTGTTGCGCTGATCGCGGCAGCATGGACACAGCTTCAAGGGACTCTGCGCATCAGGGTCATCGCAGTCATCGTTGGTCAGATCATCGGTGGCTTGTTGTTCGCCTTCGCTATCATCCCCAGTGGCGCGCTCTCGCCTACGGATCTCACGCCATTCATCTATATCAGCAATCGCGGCATGATACTCCCCGAATTCCTGCCGACGGCGCGCTTTGCTGAATGGCTGGCATTCTTCGCTTTGGGCGTGATTGCCAGTATCGGCATGTGGATTTTTGCGGGGCAGATCACCGAAAATACAGGACGCAAAATCCCGCGTGTGCTCTACGCGATTATCCTGATCGTCGGCTTATCGCTGTTGGGCTGGTGGTTTGTCGGGCAAGAACCCGCTCCCACTACTGTACCTGTGACCGCAGAGGACGGCACCGTTACGTTTATGCCGCTGGAAGATGCACAGGAACAAAATCTGCTGACGACAGAGGAATACTTGCAATACAGCCGCGTGCCGTTTGAAATACGTCCGCCGCGTGTGCAGGGCGCGCGTGTTGTGAATGGTGTGCTGTGGCAGGCGCAGTATGTAGCGCTGCTGCTGGGGCTGGTCATTTACACATCGTCGTTTATCGCGGAAATTGTGCGCGCAGGCATTCAAGCGGTGCCGCGCGGACAGGTCGAAGCGGCGCGCGCGCTGGGCTTAGGCTATGCACAGATTTTGCAGATTGTCATTTTGCCGCAAGCGCTGCGCGTGATTATTCCGCCGTTGGGCAACCAATATCTGAACCTGTCGAAGAATTCCAGTCTGGCGATTGCTGTTGCCTTCGCCGATGCGGTACAGGTGACGACGACGATTATGAACCAGTCGGGACAGTCTGTCGTCGGTATTGTGCTGTTGATGATCTTCTATCTCTCGATCAGCCTGAGCATTGCGTTTGTGACGAACCTGGTGAACAAGCGCTTCCAATTGGTGACGCGATGAGGGTATTGATAGGTTATTCGTGATTCGTCGTTCGTTGTTCGTTTAAATTCCGAAATGAACAACGAATAACTAAAAACCAAAAACGAATAACCAACAACCAAAAACTAACGACTAACGACTAACGACTAGAGACTTAAGTTATGGCAAGCATTAGCGAACCTACCCCCGCAGGCGTAACGATTAACTATGATGAGCCAGTGCGCCGCAGCGCTCCGCTGCTCAGCGTAGGTCCGATTGCCTGGATACGGCAAAATCTGTTCCGCACACCGTTCGATACTATTTTGACGCTGGTATTTAGCACCATTGTCGTCACCGGCGTTGTCTCGCTGCTGCGTTGGTCGATTAGCGAAGCCAACTGGTTTGTCATCACGCGCAACCTGCGGCTGTTGATGCTCGGCAGCTTTGAGCCAGAGTTCCAGTGGCGCGTGGACATTGCCGTGCTGATTACGGTGTTTGTCGTCGGTTTCAGTATCGGCGCATGGGCACGTCTCAGTCGCGCGGTTTTAGTGCTGCTGGTCATCATCGCTGCACTTTTTCTCATTGTGCCCCCTGTCACTTATGCTGTTGTACCGCCGCCGCATTCTTATCTTGCGGTGGGCACGGAGCCTGTCGCATCGGGAACGGTGACTGAGACGCCGCAGTCCTCGC
>CALMZT010000957.1 GCA_937870805.1 uncultured Chloroflexota bacterium | reverse complement strand
AGGTTTACAGATTCTGTCTAGCGGCGGGTTTTGAACCCGCTGCGGGAAGCATTAAGCGTTATCTTGATGCCTGAGAATACAAAGGTTCGCCCCTACAAATAAGTCGGTATCGGTTAACCTGAAGTCACGTTATTCCATGTAGTGGCTTTCATCATCGTTGAAGGCTTCCTTCGGTGGCGAATTATGAACGCGCCCGTGTTCATCAACATATTCGATCCTAAAGATGGGTGTAGATGACTCCGTTTCAAACTGGCTCTCTAAATCCATCAGACTGTCCAGCAGGGTTCTGATCGCCTTGACACGAGCAGTCAGAGAACCACTTTCGATGTTCAGTTCAAGTGAGTCAGCAATTGCCAAAATGTTGCGCATTAATCGTTGGCGAAGTAAGGCAAATTCGTCTTCCGAATTTTGCGGCGGCGGCAAAGAAAGCGATTGCTGCAAGTTTTGAGGCTGTTGTTGCGACAATGCACGTTTGCGCTGCCAACTGTAGAGCGTCCGTTCGGAAACGCCCGTTTGTAAACTAGTGCGTATAATATTGCCACGATTGTTATCCAGAATCTGCAAAATAGTGCTGTGATATTCAGGGGTGAAGCGTTTAGTCATCGCGAACTCCTCATTTGACTATCATCGTTATATGGATGTTAGCACAGATGTTCTTCTATTTGAGTTCCTTTTGACACTTTAATGCGAAGTGTAATGTAAATTTCCAATTAGCAGTTGAGTCGCGCTCATTGGCAGGGACAATACAGGCGAACGGCGTTTGCATGTCGTCCTCTACGAGCGTGAATTTTGGAATAAGCTCTAGAGAATATTTTAACGTGAGTCCCTCAGGGCGCACACATAGGTGCGCCCCTACACGGGAATTCCGTCTTTAATCGTTCAACTGCATTAGAACCTATCTGAATATTCGTTTTTGTCCCTCAGGGCGCACACATAGGTGCGCCCCTACGCGAATGTCCGTATTTAATTGTTAACTGCATTAGAATCTATCTGAATATTCGTTTTTGTCCCTCAGGGCGCACACATAGGTGCGCCCCTACACGGGAATTCCGTCTTTAATCGTTCAACTGCATTAGAACCTATCTGAATATTCGTTTTTGTCCCTCAGGGCGCACACATGGGTGCGCCCCTACGCGGATGTCCGTATTTAATTGTTAACTGCATAAAACCCTTGTTCGAGCTGAGCCTGCGTAACATCAGTTAATCAGCATAATTTGTCAAATCGCAGTTTGTTACCGGGTGTCCCTGTTCTTCTAGCACACTTAAACTCGCACGGCAGGCATCCACCTGCGTCGCGCCATGCAGCACGTGCACGCGGTTGGTGAACGTTTGCGCCGCGCCGGGTTGCAGCATCGTGACGCTGCCTTTCGCGCGGGCTGTGTTCAAGCCTTCGGGGACGCAGTTGCCGGGTTCGATACCGCAGACGTAAATGCCACGTCGCAGATTTTTCCACTGTGTCAAATAGGCGGCGTGGGTGGTATCCCAATCGAACTGCAAGCCAAAATCGGTGTTGAGCAGCGCTGCGCTGGCGAAATGATTTTCATCGGCTTTCACATGATGGAAAAACACTTCTTCGTGGTGTCCTGCCGTCGCGCCGCCGTAATGTGCCCAATGCTCAATGCCTTTGCGCGCCGCTTCATCACGCGGATAGGTCGCCTGTGTCGGCACAATCAACTGCGCGCCCTCACGCACCAGCGGATAACCGACGTTGAAGTGATAGAGCAGCATCAGCGGGGCAGGCACGTCGTAGAGATTTTCAACCGTGTCGATGATCTCAATCGTGGGTTCACCTAAGGTGATGCGATAGGTGCGCTGTACGCGAAGCTGTTCGCTAAACAACATGGCTTGTGAGACAAGACACTTGAGTTCAGCGATGTATTTGTCACCCTGCCAACCGCCGGATGTGCTGATGTCATAGGCACGCAGGCGGGTGTAGTCGCCGTGAATGTCGCGGTACTCACCTGTCACGCTGTCGGTTTCCGGCGCGCCGACGTGGGTTAAGCCGCAAGTCGTCAGCAAGCCGCCGTTGAACAGCCGCAGCCAGGGCGCGCCAAAGTCCGGCGCATGAGGCGACGCCTGACTCATCCACGTCAGCGGCAAGCCGTGATAGTGTGCCGCCCAGATGTCCATGCCGCGATCCGGCAGCAGCGTAAACGTTAGCCCGCTGCCGTTGTGTACGTCGATGGCGCGCATTCCGTTCACCAGCGTGGACTGTCGAAAGTCGATGAACTGCCGTATATCGATGGAGTGGGATTCGATGGCTGCGCGTGAGAGCATGTTTATGTCGCTCCTGAAGAAGAATGGTTATTCGTTATTCGTTGTTCGTTTTTAGTTGTTGGTTGTTCGTTATTGGTTTTTAGTTGTTGGTTGTCGGCAGTTAGCGGGCGAACACGTTGGTTCGCCCCTACGAGCAGCAGGGAAATTGCACTCAACTGCATCCGTTCTATGGGATAATTCACAATGTCATCTACGAATTACGAACAACGAATTACGAACAACCAATCACCAAAAACTGATAACTGATGACTCATTCCCCTACATCACCCCGAACTTAGCAAACGCCTCAACCGTGCTCATGCCTTCTTCGATGGCTTTGCGCACGAGATTTTCAGTACGCACTTTTTCGAGCGCTTTGGCAATCACTTCAACTTCGGCAGCGCGCGGTACGACGACCACGCCATCTACATCCCCAAACACAATGTCGCCGGGGTGAATGCGAATGCCGCCAATCTCGACGGAGACGCGGAAATCCACGACTTTGCCGCGCACGCCCTGATCCTGTCCGTAGCTGCCATACGAGAAGGTGGGGAAGTTCAGCCGAAAAATGCCAAACGTATCACGCGAATAGCCATCTAAGACCGCGCCTGATGCTTTCAGATGCATAGCGCGCGTGGACATGAGTTCGCCCCACAGCGCGTAACGCGGTGAGCCGCCTGTCGCGACGTACACTTCATTCGGCTTTAGATCATCGAGCGCGCGGAACATTAGCCCAAATGCTTGCGCGCTCAATTCGCTGTGACCGCTGACCACCTCGCCAAAATAATCGGCTTCCAGCACAGGCATGGCGCGCCCGACGACGACCATATCCATTCGCAGCGCGCGGATATTGGGCGGCAAAAACTGATGCGTGTAACCGAGTTTGTCCAATGTATCACCGACGACAGCCGTGAATAACTCTTTACGCATGAGTCCGAACAATTCTTCGTCGTGCTGCCAGAGTGCCATCAGTGTGCTCCTTTGCGCGGGTCGTAGCGCGTGTGGTTCATCAGATATGTGCCGTCAATGCGCAGCGTCGCGCCGCTGATGTACGATGCATCATCCGACGCGAGAAACACCACCGCCGGAGCAACGTCATCCACCGTGCCGAGCCTGCCAGCGGGTATCCATTCCTCGAACTTTTCCTTGCCAAACGCAGCGATTTCGAGACGGTTCATATCGGTTTCAATCGCGCCGGGGGAAACGCTGACGACGCGAATGCCGTATTCTGCCCATTCCAGCGCCAGCCCTTTCGTTAACATGGCTAATCCTGCTTTGGAGATACAGTAATGGGTTAAGCCCAAGCGCGGCACAGTTTCATGCATTGACGAGATGTTGACGATCACGCCGCCTGTGCCTTGTTTCTGCATCACGCGACCAACCGCCTGCGCGCAGATAAATGCCCCACGCAAATTGGTGTCGATCACACGATCCCATTCTGCAAGCGGCAAATCCAGCGCCGCGTGCGTCGATTCGCAGCCCGCGTTGTTGACCAACACGTCAATCCCGCCGAACGCGCGCACCACTTCGTCCACCATGCGACTGACAGCACTTTCGTCGCGCACATCGGCTTCGACAGCGATGCTGTGGTCACGTCCCAATTCATCGACCAGTGAGTTTGCAAGTTCTGGCTGATGCAAATAGTTGATGGCGACCTTTGCGCCTGCCTGCCGCGCGTGCTGAGCAATCGCCTTGCCAATGCCCTGATTGCCGCCTGTGACTAAGACTCGCTTGCCTGTTAGATCGCTCATGGGCATTCCTAGCAGTTTTCGCTCTGGGTTCAAAACCCAGAGCTAACCATTAATCTGAAAACCTCTCAAGAGGTTGTAAAATCCAACCCCTTATGCAGTTAAACTATTCAAGTCGGCTGTTCTTGTGTAGAGGCAGACACATTGGTCTGCCTTGTATCGGGTGCACACGTTGGTGCGCCCCTACAATCCCGTTCTCCGTATTCTTTAGTTAAAGAGCATGAGTCTCACCGTCCGCGTCCATATCTAACTCACAACTTCATGCGGCGACAGCATCTCATAGCCAATTTCAGTCACCAGCACGTTGTCCTCGAAACGCGACCCGCCGCCGACAGTCACGCCATAAGCACCGGGTTCGATAGTGACCACATTGCCGGACTGTAACGGTACCGTTGAGCCAGCCGCCAAGCCCGCGCCGTAATCATGATAGCGGAAGCCGACATGATGTCCCGTGCCATGTGTAAACGCCACGCCGTAACCCCGCGCAGTCATCACCTGCCGCGCTGCTGCATCCACTGCTTCATGCGTCGCGCCCGCGCGCACCACTGCTAAGGCAGCGGCTTGCGCATCGCGCACGGCACTCATCAGCGCGGCTTGCCATTTATTCGGTGTACCGCCGACAACCCCTGTGCGTGTCAGGTCGCTCCAATAGCCATCGACCATCGTCGCCATCTCCAGCACGACAATATCCCCCGATTGCAGGGCATAGCCTGATGAACGGCTGAAGGTTCCGGCATTGATGGTGTTCGCGCCTGCCTGTACAAACGCCCAGCCGCGCGCCAGCTTTGAGCCGTGTTTGCCCGTTTGCGCTTGTACCGCCGACTCAATCGCGCCTGCAACTTCGGCTTCGGTGATCCCCGGCTGAAGGAAGTCGTAGAAGGTGCGCAGCCCACGCGCGGCGATGTGATGCGCTAATTTGATCTTATCGACTTCGTGCGCGGTTTTGCGCTGCATCTGCTGTGACAGCACATCAGTAGGCTGTGCCGTCACGCCTTCCAATAAATACACGATCAACGAGGTCGAGAACGGCGGGAATTCACCCGTATTTCCCGGCAGCGCATGGCGTCCCATTTCGACGGAATAGCCTACTCGTTGAATGCCCAGTGCCTGAATGTCGGCGGTGATGAGCGCTTGCAGTTCCTGGCGCTCAGACATAAAACGCCGCTGCGTCATGTGAGTGGGCAGCAGGTCAGCAGGTTCGAGTGCCATCGCATACACAACAGGCGTACCCACGCGCGGATACAGGCACAGCGTCATGCCCCAGTGTGGACATTCGCCTGTCGTCAAGACAATTTCTTCCGTGCGCCATGCCAATACCGCATCGAGTCCCGCTTCTAATAAGCCCGCGCGCAGCCGTTGATCGCGTTCGCCGTCCATTATTTGCGCTCCTTGCAAAGCCGCTTTGGGTTCAAAACCCAAAGCTAACCATGAATTTGTAAACCTCTAAAGAGGTTGTAATTTCCGCACACAACCCTTTAGAACCTATCTGAATATTCGTTTTTTGTCCCTTAGGGCGCACACATTGGTGCGCCCCTACGAAGTAAGGGTGATTGAATTTTCAGACGGGTTCTTATTTCTTTAATTTAGGACTTACGCAGTTGGGTTCACGAACAAGGGGTTTAAACCCCTTGTTCAAGCACAAATCGCGGTTCAACTGCGTAAGTCCTGTAATTATTTAATACGGCGTATCGGGAATTGTAGGGGCAGACGCCGCTTCGCTTACAGTGTCTGCCCACCATCGGGCGCACACGCAGGTGCGCCCCTACAAACACCCGTCTTTTACTCCGTATCTAAAAGTAAAATGCATCAAGGGTTTCCAAAGTCTATAGCTGCGGTTTTGAACTGCCAGTGTCGGCAACATTGAGAACCTGTCTGATAATTCGAGATGTAATATGGAATGCTGTAAAAACTCAGTTCTTCTTCTCTCTATTTTCTCGGTGTTCTCGGCGGCTCGGTGGTTCAATTTCTCTTTCTTCCCTTTGCGACCTTTGCGCCTTTGCGGTTAGAAATTGAATTTTCAGATGGGTTCTGAGTTATTCCATCTCCAACATTTGCATGGCAGCGCGGATGTAACCCATCGCGTATGCCATGCCTGCGTGCCAGGGTGCCGCACACGTCATCTGCGGCGTATGGTCAGGGATGATAACACCTTCGTAGCCATTTTTCTTGAGGATGCGCAGCACGCGAATCATGTTGACGTCACCCTCATCGATAAATACTTCATGGTAGTTGGGGACTTTGCCGCGCACGTTGCGGAAATGGACGTAGCCAATGGCGTTCTGCCTGCTGTACTGATCGACCACTTCGTAAATATCGCCTTCGGTCATTTCTGCCAGCGAACCGATACAAAACTCCAGCGCGTTGGCACGGCTTGGCTTGATGTCCAATAGCTGTTGATAGTAGCGCGGCTGATACACGAGGCGCGCCGTTCCGCGCAGTTCTGGCATCGGCGGGTCGTCGGGGTGGGCGGCGAGACGGACGCCAGCTTCTTCGGCGACGGGCAGCAGTTCTTCAAGGAAATATTGCAAGCGCTGCCATAACTGTTCCTGCGTGACTGTGCCCACGTTGCCATACGGCGCATCGGGGTTGTAGATCATGTTCCACACCATGCCGTTGGGGATGGGGGTTT
>CALMZT010000956.1 GCA_937870805.1 uncultured Chloroflexota bacterium | reverse complement strand
TGTATGGGACACCGCGAGACCCTGGCGATAATAATCCAGCGCAGTGGCATCGTCTTGCAATTCATAGTAGACATCGCCGATGATCGCCAGAAAATTGGCTTGATGTTGAAGATCGCCCGCTGCGAAGCTCATTTGCAGGGCACGTAAGCCATTTTCTAACGCCTTGGCGTGCTGCCCGAAAAGACGGTACGCCATGCAAAAATTCCCCAGTACTGCCCGTTCACGCTCAAGATTGCCCAACGTTTGAAACAGCGGCAGCGCAAGTTGCAGGTAAGCGATGGATTTTTCTTCGTCACCGAGATCGCCATAAATCGCGCCAAGCACGTTGTAGCTGTGCGCTTGATGCTCAAGATCGCTCAACTTTTCGGCAAGCGTGAGGAGTTGGAAGGCATACTCTAAGGCTTTTGAATAACTGCCCAGACGAAAATGTGCCCAGGCGAGGCGATTCAATACTGAGAGGCGCAGGCGTTGATCGGTGAGCAAGTCGCACAGCGTCAATGCCTCATAGACTTGCTTCAAGGCTTCTTGTAGATTATTTTGCAGGTCACTGGTGTTTGATAGCATTACCAGCGCTGCAATCATGCCTTCACAGTAGGGTTCAGCCTGGAACTCCTCTTGCTGTGATAAGGTATGAGCTTGTTGGGCAAGTTCTTGCGCATAGCTGACGTTGGTACGTTGAACTTCGCGTGCCATCAGGTTCAGCGTATCGATTTTTTCGCGCTGCGTGGCAGCTTGAGCGAGTTGTGCTTCTAAGGCTTGCAGCTTTTCAGACATGGCACACCTTAACGATCCCCTACTGCCTAGCATAACATGACGACACGACTTGCTTCAATGAAGATGTCACATCCTCATTATGGCACGCCGCTGATGCATCGGCGGCGCGCCACTGAAGGTTAGGTTAATGATGTGTACTAAAGCGCGACTTGAATCGCTTGTCCTGCGACGATGTACCAGGTGACGAACAGTGCGCAGATGAACGCGCCCACGTAGATATGCCCGGTCAGGCGGAAGAAATAGGTCAAAATGAACGCGATGATGATCAGCAGCGGCACGAACTGAATAGCGATAATCGTCAGCAGGGGTTCAGCCAGCGGCAGCGGATTGCCACTCATCAAGCCCGCATATTGGATGAGGAGCATGATGAGGATACCACCCACCATCAGCGCCGCGTTGATGAGCATGGCGCGTGTCAAGCTCACGGGTGAGCCATCGGCTTGGATTTGGCGCAGTTGGCTGTTGATGACCATGCTGGCGATCAGGAAGTAGATCGTGAACGGAATCAGGTACGAGAGGAAGATGCGGAATTGTAAGGCGTTCATCAGCTTCAGGGCTACCACCCAGAAACGGAAATCCGTCTTGAACACCAGATCAGAGATCACTAGCAGCAGATAAACGCCGATGATGACGACAACCGCTAACAGCAGCGATTTGCCGATGATGCGCAGGTTCGTGCTCACGCCGTAGCTTTCCGCCGTCACGCCTGCTGCGCGGTTCGACATGAAGTGCCAGATCAGGAACAGCACCAGCGTAATCAAAGCGTTGCCCAGTGCCCACACCATAATGCCTGTCGTGTGAGTCTGTGGAAAAAGCGGACTGGCGGGCAGCCATTCGCCAGCACGATTCTGCAACCAGAAAAACGTCAGTGCCGGGATCGCCAGTGTCAGCGCGACAGCAATCCACCAGCCGATGCCGACAGCGCCTTTACCAGCAGGCAGCGGCAGACGGATGTCTTTGAACAGGTCGCTTTGCAGCAGCAGCGCGCCCGCCGGGAAGATGAACAGCACCGCGCCGACGAAGGCAATGCCTGTGCCGATCTCTTTCCAGTACCACGTCTGATCTGACGGCGCAAGTCCGTTGCCACCTTCCAATGTCATCTGGAACCATTCGATGGCATTACCGATGGCTTCTGTCGAAATGTGATCGTTGGGATGCGTGCCGCGCGGCATGTACAGTTGGCGTGCCGTGCCGTCTTCAATCGAGCCATACAACTGTCCGACCTGAACCGTGTCTGTCGTGCCAAACAGCGTCTTGAGCTTATCGGTTTCAACCATGCCCGGCGGGGTCGGCACACCCCACATCAATTCCGAGAACTCATCCCACTGGCTGAAGACCAGCGCCATGTTGCGCGGCCATTCGGCAGTGCCATCGGCGGCGAATGGCGCGCCCGTCGATGAGCCTTCCAGCACCATCGCACGATAATCTTCGGGAAAGGTGATCGCGGCAGCCAGTACCGTCCAGCCACCCATCGAATGTCCCTCCAAGCCGATGTTGTCGGTATCTACGATGTCCAGCGAACGCAGGTATGTCAATCCATCAGGTCCACCGAAGCCGTTGGCAAACGCGGGCGGGTCGGAATAACCGTGTCCGGTTTGATCGAGCGCCAGCACGACGTAACCACGCCGCGCGAATTCAATTGCAAAGCCGCCTTGCGTCTCGCGTGAGTTGATGTAGCCGTGTACCGCGAGGATACCCGGCGCTTTGTTCTCTGACGTTACCCCCGCCGGGATATACAGCAGCGCACTCATTTCGGTGTCGTTGGTGCCCGGAAAGCGCACGTCACGGATGGTAATGGTGCCGCCAGCGGTTTGTGTCCACCATGCCAGCAGCCCGCCCGCAAGAACCAGCAGGATTGAGAGGATAAGAAGGTAAACATATCTACGAGTATTGTTTCGCTCTATCATAAAATTTTTCCTTTCTATTTGGCATGAATGTAACACCAATGAAGGAATCTAAAAAATACCATCTGCATAGTCTGCTGATGGACGTATTGAGTTCTTGAAATTCTGATGTCCTATTGGGTGATGAAGGGGTTTAAAACTGCTGTAAACCGACTTTTAATTGCTTGCAATGGGTCAGTTAAAGTCTGCGATTTGCGCCATTGCTGTCCATGAAGGTTTCAGTCATTTTCTGATCAATGTGTGGAATGAATGGATAAAATTACAGTGCGAGAACTTTGCGCAGCGCGTTATCCACAAGTGTCATATCTGATATAGCACCGATTTTCTTAACTACGAATTGTAATTCTAATGTAGTCAAACTATCAGCCATAATTACCGAATCTTGAGCTAAACCTGTACCTCTTGCAAGAGGATCACTCAAAAGAATTTTGACTCTGGTGATATAGGGAGCACGTTTCATGTTACTTGTTATTGGTCAATACCTTCGCCAATTAAGCGGCGAAACGGTCAAGACGGCGAACGCGAATGCCGCTGAAGGCGGTAAGGCGCTG
>CALMZT010000955.1 GCA_937870805.1 uncultured Chloroflexota bacterium | reverse complement strand
CTCAACGCATAATTCTGATGGTTGTCAGCGTAATTGTGTCAGAAATGAGCGCGATGTGCAATAAGGTTGCATCGTAATGGTGTAAAAAGATAGCAATGAGCGACGAGCAATGAGCAATGAGTCAAATGCAAAAGATTGATTTGTGTGGGGCGATTGTAGCGAAAAGAGGGTTAGAAGGGGTTGGAAAAAGCAAATGGTTCCACTTTGGGTATCAATGGAACATGTTGAACTCAGCGAAGGGCGGATGCAGTGGGCAGAGGATGAGTAGGGGAGTGCCCCGTGTGGAACATCATGAGTAGGGCAGTGGGCTGCGAAGTGGAACGTTGACGTTACAAAAGTGTAATAAAGGCAAAAATCGGGCAAAAATGCGGCAATTTGGTTAAGAAAGGTTAGAAGATTCTACCGATTGGCAGTTATTGGTTAGTTGAGAAGGGTGTGGTTGTTGGTTGCGCCGCCTGAACGTTCACTCGCACGAGTTACCAGAACAGACGGCACTATTTTGTATTTGCCCGCTTGTCTGGGCGGGAACTGCCGGCACTCTTACGCCGCCCGTGTGGTCTTTAAACACACGACTCACAGCGATGCAAGGTCGGGCAAGACGAAAACCGATGTTGTTGTTCCTGTTGTCAGGATTGTTCCTGTTACGGTAATCGGTGCGGAAGTTGTCGGTATTGTTGTTGTTCCAAGAACCACCCCGCAGCACGCGCTCCCCGGCGTCCCCACATATCAGGCTTGTTCACCTGTCTATGCCTTCTTCAACCAGCCCCCTAACAATCGCCCGATCTCGCTGGTTTGTTCCGCGATATACTGGTATTGATCAGCATCAGTATAGCCTAACTCCAGCGCAAAGCGCACGTAAGCTCTCAGCATATCAAACTCTGCATCTGCCTTACGTAGATAACGCGCTGTTTCATCTGTTTTTGCCGCGTACAGCAGGCTTTCGTGAAACAGAAACAGCACCTGCTCTATACGCGCTGCCAGGCGAAAGCGTTCTTCACGCGGGAATTTGCGTGTATGTCCCATCATCCACAGCATGAAGGCTTCAGTTTTGATGAAAATGGGAGATTGTGCGCTCACGCGGCGCTAAGTTCTTTGAACGTTTTGCGCCGCAACCGCCATGTATCACCATGACGGATATGCCCAAGCCATGCCATCACACTAGCACGCCCCTGCTCACGACTTATTTCACCTGTTTTGTAGTGCCGCCAGAGCATTTTTAAATGACGACGGTAACGAAGCCCTTTGCTCGGTTTAAGCAAGCGGTGGTCAGAAAAAACTCTGAAGCCCAGGAAAGAGATGCCCTGAACCGTGGGGTGTGGCTGTGCGCGCTGTTCGTGCAGTGTTAAGCGCAGCCTTTGCATGAAGCGGATAATTTCCCTGCGCCATTGGTGCAGCGTTACTTTGTCATCGGCAAACAGCAGGAAATCATCCACATAACGCACATAAGCCTTACCGTGCAGCGTGTGCCTGACAAATTGGTCGAGTTCGTTCAGATAAACATTTGCCCAAAATTGGCTCGTCAGGTTGCCAATGGGTAGCCCACGCGGACGATTGACGGCAAACAGATCATCGTTGGGGAAGTAACGCATCGTGTATTCGCCATCCAGAATACCCGCGCCGCCATCAATGATTTTTTCGCACAGGCGCAGCGTTGGCTCACAGGCAATCGTGCGCGCCAGTATGGATTTTAAAACCTGATGGTCAATCGCGGGAAAGAACTGCTGAACGTCACACGGTAACACATATTTGAAACGGCGCATGAAATAGGTACAGCGATCTAATGCCGCGTGTGTGCCTTTGCCGACGCGGTTGGCGTAGCTGTCAGCAATGAATTTGCGTTCATAGATCGGGACAATCACATTGCACAGGGCGTGATGCACAACGCGATCTCGAAACGGCGCAGCGCTGATTTTGCGACGCTTCGGCTCATGCACCGTAAAGCTGCGATAGCCGCCGGGCTGCCATGCCTCGTTCACGAGTTCCGCGTGCAGCGTCGTCAGTTCGACATCCAGATTTTGTTCAAATGCCGCCACAGCAGGCAGATAACGTTTGCCACGTCTTGCTTTGCGCCATGCCCGGACTAGATTCGCAAACTCACACACCTGAGGATAAAGATTTTTGCTTGTTTTGATAAAACCCCCTACTTTCAAAAAATTTGCTTCGCGCTTCGCGCAAAAGATCAGAAAACAGAGATCAGAAAACAGAGTCCAGAGCTAATTAAGAGCGGGCAAGACGAAATCCGATGAGGTTGTTCCGGTCGTCAGGACCGTACCTGTTACGGGAATCGGCGCGGAAGTTGACGGTAAGGTTGAGGTTCCAAGACCCACCCCGCAGCACGCGATATGTTGCCGTCTTGCTAATATCTTGTTCGCCGCTGTCATAATCCGTTACACACCACTCCCACACGTTGCCTGCCATGTCTACAACCTTGAAGGGGCTGTCGCCTTTGCCTTCATATTGGGTCACAGGCGTTGTTGTGCTGCTGTCTTCAGGCTTGACGCTGTTATTGCAGCGTTTACCATCCCACTTATTGCCCCAGGGATAAGCGCGTCCCTCGTCGCCCTGTGCCGCGCGCTGCCACTGCTGTTCGGTAGGCAGCATGATCTTCTCTCCCGTTTTAGCGGAGAGCCATTGGCAGAAGGCGACAGCATCATACCAGCAGACATTCGTGCGCGGCAAGTCTTGACCCGCGAAAGCTGTGTCTCGCGGCTGTGGGTTTTGCCTGCGCCAGTCCTGCGCCTCTGTGGAATAGCGCCACCACTGTTCGTCACCATAGCCGTCTTTGAGAAACACCTCATACTGCGCGTTGGTCACGGGATATTTGGCGATGGAAAAAGCAGGCACATCGACGGTTTTCTTCTCAATCGTGACTTTGCCTGCCGTCACGGGACACCACGCAAAGGGCGCGGGCAGCAGGTCTTCGACGCGCAGGAGTTTGGGCTTGGGGGGCAGAGGTTTAATGACTGGCGGCACTTTTTGCGGCGCAGCGGGTGTAGTCGGTGTCGGTGTTGGTGGCGCTGAGATTATCTTTGCGCTCACCTCTAAAGGATCGAATTCCGCATCATAACTATCCAAATACGCAGTCCATTTACGGCGCGCACGCTCCTGTGTCGATTTATGATCGGCTAAATCGGCGATCTCAGCGTACAATTGCAAGCGTGCGACCCATCGCTGACAGTCATCGCCCCACTCTTGCGGATCAAGGCTGGCGACGTTGCGAAAACGCTTG
>CALMZT010000954.1 GCA_937870805.1 uncultured Chloroflexota bacterium | reverse complement strand
AAGTGTATTCGCTCCCTTTCACTCCCCTCGATTCTACATAATGTGCGGAAGACCCCTTATTTCCGCAATTTCCCAAGCCCGGTCATTGTGCAGGGAGGTGATGGAGAGCTTGCGTGGGAAAAGCAAATCGTTGTGTCACAGGACGAAGCGTTTCAAAGAGAACTCCTCGCGTTTTATGATAATGTTGTCAACCAAAAGACGCCTGCAACTACCGTTCAAGATGCACTTAGACACAGCCAATTCATCCAGCAGATGATTGAGAAGGCATAACGGCTTGACGTTTCCGGCGCTGGGTGCGCGCAAAATCGTAGCCGAGCCAGCCCAGCGCCATAATCGCCAAGCCTACGCCGCCGTAGATCATGGAATTCGAGCGTTGAATACGCAACTTACGATATTCAACATCAGCCGCCATAAACATCTGCGCATCCGTTTGATTTGCCGGAGGGGTTTCAATTCCGGCAACTTCCCGCTGATATGAGGCGTTCGTTTGGATTTGAGCACTGGCATCGACAAACTGATAAATGCCGTAAAGCGCTAACACACTACCGATCATTAACAGCGCAACAACCATTCCGCGAAACCACTCATGTTCTAAGATCGTAGGTAACCGCTTTTTTGCGTAATTCATATCAGCACTCTAAAATAGGTTCGAATAGTGCTTCATTTTAAGGAAGAAACTTTATTATGACAATATCAGTTGGCGTGATCGGTACAAGCTGGTGGGCAGATTCGATGTATCTGCCAGCGCTTACGAAAAGTCCTCATGCGAAAGTCACTGCCATCTGCGGACGTAACCTCGACAATGCGATGACGTTTGCCGAACGATGGCAAATCCCTCACGTTTATACAGACTACGAGCAATTGATTGATAGCAGACTGGTTGAAGCAGTCATTGTTTCGACATCAAACGAGAGTCATTATCCGATTACGCTGAAAGCTATCGACAAAGGGCTGCATGTGCTTTGCGAAAAACCGCTAGGGTTGAATTACGCTGAAGCGAAGCAGATGGCGGATTTCGCAGAGCAGAGAGGTATCAAGCATCTCACGCCGTTTACCTACAGTTATATGCCGACGGCACGTTACCTTAAAGAGCTTATCAGCGGTGGGTATATTGGTAAGCCATATCATCTGAATATGCGTTACTACACAGGGTATGGTCGTAAGGGGGAGTACTCGTGGCGATTTGATGTAAGCAAAGGTGGAGCAGGTGCGATTGCGGACATTGGCTCACACTTTATGTATATTGCTTACTGGCTATATGGGAATATCACGAGCGTGTGCTGCCAGTTAGGACAATTTGCTGATAGAAGTTCTGTAGATAACGAAGGTAAGCCTTACGAACGTGCCGATGAGAATGCCGTTGTCATGCTGCAATTTGAAAGTGGGGCACAGGGGGTTATTCACATCAGTACAGTGTGCTACGAAGATACGCCCTTTGGTCAGACGCATCATATGGAGTTTCACGGGTCTGAAGGGACGCTGTATACGTTTACGGATTGGGACAAGGTGCAACAAGTCAGAGGGGCACGGGTTGGTGAAGGTGTGCCGAAAGAGCTACCTATTCCAGAACATATATGGGCGGGGGCGCGACACGATACTGTACACAATACATACCGCGATATTTTTCGTGAACAGGATCTGATGGCACGACAATTTATCAAAGGTATTGTGGAGGATACACCGCTACGACCAGATTTTCATGACGGGGCAACTATTCAACGACTGACTGACGCCGCTGTGAAAAGCCATCACGAGCGCTGCTGGGTTGACGTGGAGAGCATCACATGAGACTGCAAGGTAAGGTCGCAATTGTTACCGGCGCGGCAAGGGGTATTGGGCGTGGCATTGCGCTGCGATTTGCGATGGAAGGTGCAAAGGTTGGCATTGTTGACCTGAAGGAAGACGAATGCCGGAAGGTTGTCGAAGAAATCAAGCAGCGAGAGGGCGAGGCTGTTGCACTCACCACAGACATCACGCTGGAAGGACAAGTCAGGCAGTGCGTCGAAAAATTGAAGGCAGAATTTGGAGTGTGCAATGTGCTCATCAACAATGCCGCCGTGATGCCCAGTGGGGCGCTGCATGAAACGCTGCCGCAGGATTTTGATCGCTGTATAAGTACAAATTTGCGAGGAACGTATTTAATGTGCCGCGCAGTTATTCCAGGCATGTTAGAGCGTGGACAGGGCAGCATCATTCACATGGCAAGCATAACCGGGGTTCGGGGATTACCGGGGTTAGCGGTGTACTCAGCGACAAAGGGCGCGCTGATTGCATTAGCGCGGGCGATGTCTACAGATTACGCGCGGCAAGGTATACGCACGAACGCTGTATCACCGGGAACGATTGACTCGCCAATGCTGCACAATTTTCTTGCAGAGCAATCCGACCCCGAACGCTACCGCAAAATGTTCGACGACATGCATCCCATTGGGCGCGTCGGCAAGATTGAAGAAGTGGCGAATGTCTGCGTGTTCCTCGCGTCCGATCTGGCCTCGTACGTGAGCGGCGCATCGGTCGTCGTGGATGGTGGGGAGCTCACCGCTTGAGCGCCGCCGCCCTGCTCACGCACGCGCACACGGTGGCGGTGGCCGTGCCCGACAACATCGGCAGGCTAATCGGAAAGCGGCTCCCAGCCGAGCGCTATGCGGAGGTCGAGAAGGCCGGCCTGCCCATGCCGGACTTCCACCTGGCGACGGCCATCGACAACACGCCCATCGACGGACTCGAGGTGTCCGGCATGCATCTCGGGCTCCGTAACGGAGTGCTCAGGCCAGATCCCGGCGCCCTTCGGCCGCTTCCGTGGTCCCCGGGCACGGTTCTCGCGCTCTGCGACCCGTACACCGCCGAAGGCGAGCCCGCCGAGGTGGCGCCTCGGTGGGTGCTCCGGCGTCAGGTGGAGCGGCTCGAACGGGCCGGGATGGCCGCCCGCGTCGCCACGGAACTCGAGTTCTATCTATTCCGCGGGTCCTACGAAGAACTCC
The DNA here is from genome assembly GCA_937870805.1 of uncultured Chloroflexota bacterium. Lineage (GTDB taxonomy): Bacteria > Chloroflexota > Anaerolineae > Aggregatilineales > Phototrophicaceae > JACAER01. The sequence continues at coordinate 248 of CALMZT010000954.1, read as the reverse complement.
ACCGGACTGGCTATCGCGACCTCGTCCCCGCCTATCACCTGGCCGCCGACAACGACGTGCTCGTCGCGGGCTGGGCGGAGCCTGTGATCGGCACGATCCGGCGCCAGATGCCCGACGCCGGGATTCCGATCGAGGCCTCGCAGGGGGAGGGAGGGGTGGGACAGCACGAGATCGCCCTGGCCCACGCGCCGCCCGTGGAGGCGGCAGACCGGCACGTGGTCTACAAGCACGGCGTCAAGGACATCGCC
>CALMZT010000953.1 GCA_937870805.1 uncultured Chloroflexota bacterium | reverse complement strand
CGGCCTCAAGTGCCGGATCGATCTCACTTTCTTTGTCCGCCGACAGCACCACCACCGGAATGGATGCTAACGCGGCATCTGCTTGTTGCGCCGTACGAAACGCATACCCATCCATAACCGGCATCATCAGATCAAGCAGAATCAATTGCGGCGGCGCGTGGCGCTGCAAAAAAACCAGCGCTTCCTGCCCATTGGAGGCAGTTGCTACATTCGCGCCATAAAAGCGCAAGATGCGTGTGGCTACTTCTAAGCTGTCGATTTCATCGTCCACGACCAGTACGTTCCAGTCCCGCAGAATATCGCGGCGAATTTGGGATGTCATATATAATTTTCCTCTCCTAGGAAACCAAAGCCAGTTGTGGCTGTGTTTCAATATTCAACGGCAGCACAACAGTAAACACACTGCCTGCGCCTAATTCACTCGTGACGCGCACACTGCCGCCCATCGTGCGACACAAATTACGGACAATCGCTAAGCCCAAGCCCGTACCACCATATTCACGTTTGGACGAGCTATCGACCTGACGAAACTCCTCGAAAATGTAGTTCAATGCATGGGGTGGAATGCCCACGCCAGTATCACTCACCCGAATCAGCCAGGTATCAGCAGCCTGTTCTACGTCGAGTGTCACCTTGCCTTCTTTGGTAAACTTGAAGGCGTTGGACAGCAGATTGGTAGCGATTTGTGTGATACGCTGTCCGTCGCCATAGACGGTTTCCGGCAAGTTCGGATCGACATTCACCTCAAAGCTGATGCCTTTCTGTTCGGCAAGGATGCTCATTTGCGTCTGCCACTGTTCTACAAGCTGGCGTGGGAGCAGCGCCTCCTGTACCAGTTCCATGCGTCCCGCTTCGATCTTGGCGATGTCCAGAATATCGTTAATCAAATTCAGCAGGCGATCCCCATTGGAGTGAATGCGCGTGACCATGTGCTGCGCTTCGTCGTCAATTTCGCCGCCCATGCCTTCCAGCATAATGCTGGTAAAGCCGCGAATGGCGTTTAACGGCGTGCGCAGTTCATGCGACATCGTTGCCAAAAACTCAGACTTCAGACGAGCGCTTTCTTTTGCCAGGGCATTGGCGCGGGCGAGTTCCTGGTTTTTGGTTCCGAGTTCGCTGTTGGCTTTGGCAATTGCCTCGTTGGCGATTTCAGCCTGTTTCAGTGCTTCTTTGAGTTCTGCCTGTCGATCTCGTTCCATTCCATCACGGTGATTGAGAAACACCATGAGTAACGCCGATGAAATAATCATCAAAATGACGGGCGAGGAAAGGCTGGGGATGACCTGTCCCGTTATCACAGGCAGCGCAGCAAGCCCGACAGTCACGGCGATCATCAGCATGATTACCGCGCGCTTCGGCAATAGCATACTCGCCAGTAAGATCGGTAGCACTAAGAAAAAGAAACTGATGACGCGGGTAGCGCTGGTACTGGTCAAACCGGGATACATGACGCCGGTAATGACCAGAAGGAGGAGCATACTGGCGGCAATTTTATAGTGCTTCGTCCGACTCAAAAGATAGGGGATAAAGACCATGATGGTCGTCACCAGCGGAACAATACTGACGGTACCAGTCCCGTTGAGGAATGGGACCAGCAGCAGCACGACCAGACCCAGCACCATAAAAACCAGCAGCACGGTTGACAATAGGCGCACCTGGCGGCGTTCGGCAGTATCCGTGATTGAAGGCGCAGGTTCAATCAGGCGATTCCAGAGGGTGTGTAGAGACCGGGAAGCCTCTGGCGTCTTCTGTAAGGGTGCGAGATGAGTAGCAGACATAATGCAATTAAAACCCGCAGCTAAATAACGTTATCTTCATCAATAACACGGTGTTTACCTTTCTGTCAATGTCATTACATTAAGATAGCCAATTAATCCACAAAAAATTCACGTCTTTGACAATTTTCGGCGCACAGCATTTTTCGGGTAAAATTGAACATCATCGGGAATGGACGACAAGACTTAAAAAGCGATGGCTCAATAACCAAAATTGACTTATGGGTATAAGGCGTGCAGGATGCGCTGTGAACAAGGGGATTCATCCCCTTGTTCACACAAGTTGTTCTACCCTTGAGTCATAAAAGGTACATCATCAATAGAAAGTGTGTGAGGCACTATGCCGTTCCGTGAAATTGAACAGGGAATCGCTGCACTGCAAGCGGGCAATCGGGAAGAAGGCGCGCGCCTGCTGCGTATCGCGCTGAAAAATGATGTTGTGACCGGCAACTTGCGCGCGGCGGCGCTGATCTGGCTGGCGGAAACCAGCGATGACCGTTCGTTTAAAGTAAGCTGCTACAACGATGCGCTGGCTGCTGAACCGGGCAACGAACACGCGCGCCAGCGTCTCGCCACGCTGCTGACGGCAAGTCTACCGCCCACACCGCCTGCCGCCTCTGGCGTGCCGCCGCCCTACAACACGCCACCGATCAATTACACGCCGCAGCAAGCACCACAGCAGCCACCACAACAGCAGCCACAGCAGCCGTATCTGCAAAATCCTTACGCGCCCATAGGCAATACCCCCAGCACGCCGATGCCAGCGACCACTGCGCCAACAGCAAACGCTGCGCCTACCCCACAGAAGCCGCCTGTTGTCGGCGTTGTCGGCGTCATCGGGGGACCCAACGGCGCAGGCTCAGCGTTCTTCGTCACACGCGATGGCTTGCTGGCGACGACGCGCTTTGTGACAGGCAGCAAAGAGTATGTGACTGTCGAGCTTGAGGCAGGACGGCAGGTGTCGGGGCGCGTCGTGCGCAGCTTCCCAGAGATTGATCTGGCATTCATCAGCATCGGGCACGTCACCGCCGAACTGATGCCCATCACGCCGCTGGCACAGGTGCCGGACAATCAACCGTTGGTCGCAATATCGTACAACGGGCAAGCCATCAGCGGACGCCAGCGCCCAACGAAACGCTTACTGGCACAGCACTGGTTCCCGACGACGATTGATCGACTTGCCGACGCGGGCGGCGATCCGGTGTTCGATGAGCGCAACTATTTGTTGGGCATGTTGACACGCAACGCCAGCCGTTCGTCGCCGAATGTGTTTGGCATCCACATCACGGCGATCTTTCGCGGCGTCGAACTGTACATCAGCGAAATGCGCAGCGACCCGCAGCGTGTGTACTGCCCCGGCTGCGGCAGTCTCAGTCGTGCGCCAAACGTGCGCGGCTTTTACTGTGAGATCTGCGGCTGTGTGCTGCCCCACGCGCGCGAAGTCGCCCGCTTCCCGGTGCAGCAAGCCGACGCCTTGTACGGCGAGAACAACGTGATGGCGTGCCCACACTGCGGTTCACGTTCGGGTTTCTACGCGGATAAGTGTTTGCGCTGCGGCGGCGCGGTGACAATGTAACGGTGAGTCATCAGTAGACTACTTCAAACTTAGAACGGTAGGGGACGACCAATGTGTCGTCCCACATCGGGAAAACGCGCAAAGTATCAGCCTATGCTTCATTTGATACTGATAACGAACAACCAATAACGAATAACTAAAAACGAACAACGAATAACGAACAACTAAAAACCAATCACCAATCACCAATAACAAGGAACGAACCTATGGGACTTCCCTTCGGACGCAAACGGGCAACAGGTAACCTCATCGGCGCGCACGCGGCAACGGTGGAACAAATCCTGAAGAATATCGGTGTTGACCCTGCCGCCGCACGCATGAAGACAGATCGTGACTTCGGCTGGAGTTTTCAGCGCGGCTCAGCCATTATCGAGGTCTATGTGACACAGCAAGGCGGCGCGGGCAACCTGCAAGTGCTGTCGCCGCTGATGCACCTGCCGAGCAGTGGATTGCTGCCCCTGTATCGTTATCTGCTGGAACTCAACCTGCAATTGACGAACGCCGCCATCGGCGTGTATCAGGATGTAGTGTACGTGTACAGCGAACGCCCGCTGGAAGGCATGGACGCCGCCGAAGCGAACGCCATTATCACGCTGGTGGCGCGCTACGCCGACGAACTGGATAACAAGCTGGTGACAGAGTTCGGTGGGCGGCTGTATTCGCAGGTTTAGCATGAGCCAAACGCTCGAATACTATCTATCACTTCCCTATCCCATCGAATTGATACCCGACGAAGATGGCTATTGGTTCGCACGTATTCCACTGTTGAAAGGCTGCATAACCAACGGCGAAAACCGTATCGATGCGCTAGAGATGATTGATGACGCGAAACGTTTGTGGCTGGAAACCGCGTTATCACTGGGTATGCCCATTCCTGAGCCTAAAGCGGAAACTGCGTAAACGAAAAGAGGCGAACCCTTTGGCTCACCTCTGTCTTGTTGGTCGTCAGTCGTGGATTAGCGCGGCGTCGCAGGCTGTGGCGCGGCGTTTGCGCTGGGCTGCTGAATGTCGTCGCACAGTTCACCGTAGTGTTCTTGCAGGTCGTTGCCCAGAGCGATGAGCGTGCTGCCCAGTTGTGCCAGCGCGGGCGTATAGGTTCGGCGTTGGCGGCTAAGCGTGAGTTTTCCCCTTGCTGCATTTGCTCCTGCTGATGAAGCTGAGTGAGCGTTTCGGTCTGATAGCTGTTAAACACGAGATTTACCCCTTCGTCAAGGACTAGAGAATCTGAAGACTATCCTGAGACAGGCGCGGATGGGGTGAGAATGATGGATGAGATGGTTGTTGGTTGTTATTGGGCATGGCGTGCCATGCCCCTACAGACGTGCGTTAGAACAT
>CALMZT010000952.1 GCA_937870805.1 uncultured Chloroflexota bacterium | reverse complement strand
TCTGCTTCTGTGAGTTGAAATTTTCGCTTTGCCATGCTGCTATTTTATATCATTAGCTGTCTTTTTAGCTTGTCCATTAGGTTCGCCTTTGATAGCTCTAAATGCTGTCCATCCCGCTACGCAGTTTCGATTTAATGAAAGTGACCCTGTTCTAAAATCGGCTTTAGACCAAAGAGTCTCTGTTAGTCCTCTGAAAGATCGCATCAAGATTTATCAAGGCGACATAAATGAAATTGTGAATCAAGTCTGTGGCGAAATTCAAACTCTAGACAAGATTAGAGGGAGCCTCAACCTTGCTTTTCTTGACCCTGAAGGGCTAGAGCTAAAATGGTCAACTATCAAGCAATTAGCTTCGATAAAGCGAATGGATTTAATCATCAATTTCTCTACAGGGGGATTAGTTCGCGCAATTGGCAAGGGTTATATTGACGTAGTAGATCAGTTCTTTGGAACAGATAAATGGCGCGAGGTTGATATTTATCCCAACAACCCTCCCGCCCGACGACGCGCGTTAATTGATTTCTACAGAAAAAACCTGGAAAAATTTGGTTATCACATCGAGATAGACCCAAATCTTGGCGGTGATGATATTGCTTTCAACAACTCAAAGAATGCTCAGGTTTATAGCCTCATCTTTGCTAGTAAACATGAACTAGGAGATAAATTTTGGAAACAGGCAGCAAAAAATGTCAAACCTCCAAGACTTCCTGGATTTTGATGTCAACTTCCGGGAATTCCTCGCGCCAGGGTTCCCAACTCAGATTACCTTTAAAGAAAACCTTTGTGCCTTGCTTATCCAGCACATTTAATACATTTTCAACCCATTCACGCTTTGGTTGATATGCTTTTGCTCCGTTCGTCGCTGCTCCAATTACAGCCCATTGAAGCCCACTATTTTCCAACAGTGATGCAATATCAAAACTCAATGGCTCAATACTCATCCAGCGAATTGGAACATCCACTTTTTGTAGTCAAGCATTCTGTTGAGCATCCGCGCTTGTTGGGCTAGCGATAGCCTCTTACCGAACATAAAAGTCGGGGGCGCACTCATGCCAATCCAGACATTCGGTGGGAATTTGAAATTCAGGAGTCGGGGGGCATTTTTAGTTAACAGTTGAAAGCTGTGCCAATGTGCTTGACGACATATATCAAGCACTGCTTCCACCTGTTCATCAGGTATCCAATGCCCCATGAGGTCACTCATGCTGTCGAGGAAGATACGTGATGGTTTGGTCACACTTAGCGGTTTAGCGAGCTGCTCTGGTCGCCAGTAATGATACTCAAATCCGTGTGGATATGCGCTTTGCGCTACTCTTTCGGCAACAGTTTCAGCGTAACATTCGGCGATAGTTCCGTCGGGCATTTCCCAGCGGCATTCGTGAAGGCATCCACCTACTGGATTCCAAGTGTAGTTTGTCCACTCAATGCCCCGTTTAACATCCGATTTTGCCTGTTTGTTCATTTTACAATCTCATTCTATTAGAACATTTTATCTAAATACGTGTGTTCTAGCAAGCTCTCTTCTACTGTTCTACACCTTTGGCGCATAACGCGCAAAATAAAATAGATGCCTCATTCTTGACATGAATCAAACAAGAGTAGGCATTTGACCTACTCTCTTTAACAGCTAAAAGCGATTTAGCTCATGGCTGATGATCTAAAATTCGTCGCGGGTTTGGTAGAACAGGGCTTTCTTTTCGCCCGGCAGCGTGAAGTCGAAGCCGCACGACATGAAAAAGCCTTCTGTAGAGGTGATTGCCATCACTTCGTAAATATTGTTCTGGCGCGCACGCTCGACGCACGCTGTCACCAAACGTTTGCCGACACCCAGCCCCTGTGTATCAGGCGACACAGCAAGACTGCGGATTTCTGCCAGCTTGCGCGAGTAAATTTCCAGCGCCGCGCAACCAACAATGTGTCCGTCGATTTCGGCAACGAAGAAATGGGGCAGCAGGTCTTCAAATTCGGCTAATGTGCGATCAAGGAGCTTGCCATCGGCAACGAAGGGTTTGATGAACTCCGCCAACGTGGGAATATCTTTGGCGGTTGCCATCCGAATGGTTACTGTAGTCTCAATGGAAGTTTGGTCAGTCAAGTCACAAATACCCCGCAATACGCGCTAGCAACAGCGCAATAACTATGGATGCGATGAGAAATGCCCAGGCGATCTGCCGTCCAAAGTCTTGTCCGGCGTTGATCTCTTTTTCTTCAACTTTGACGCTGCCCAACAGATCGACATAAAAATCGACGTTCGTGCGTTTCCGTGTCATGCGCGCCATGAAATCGTTGCCCGACACCATCATCCAACCTTCGTCTTCCCAGTTTTCACCTAAACGTTGGAGGATAGCATCGTCGAGGATTTTGCGCGCCTGGTCGGGGCTGATCGGTTCGATCTCTTCCGTCATCAAGTAGCCTCATTGTTGTGTGATTATTATAGGGCATTTTCGCTAAATATTAGCAAGAAAAGATAGTGGATTTGTATAGATTTTTCTGGCTCTCATGAAGAGGGTACTCGTCCGACAGTATTCTATACTCCACACTCAATCGTGCCCTAACTCCAAACCTGATGCTGGAAGCCAAAGTTTCCTCTTTTCCCCATGCGCCAACGGATTCGCCGTCGTCAGTAGAGTCAGAATTGGGAGTTACTGCGTCGGCAGCAACCCCTGCTCTTGCAGCCAGTCATGTAGCGCTTGTGCCGCCACGAAATGCCCTGGCACGTTGAGATGTCCATCGCCCGCATAGTACAGGCGAAGCTGCGGGGACTCCGAAACCTGCGTTCGCAGTGCCGTTGTCAGATTGAGGACTGCGATGCCGTTCTGCTGCGTGAATAACGCCAGGCGTGCCACTGGACCTAACGGATTGCCGCCCTGAGCGATAGGGAAATCCTGAAGGGTGGCTTCCCAATCTTCCTGATGCACCGCGCGGCGATCAGGGATAATCATCACGGCGAAACGCGATCCCTGCGCTTCTACCAAAGTACGAAATTGCAAGAGCAATTGTTCCGTTAAGCTCCACGCGCGCGTCCAGTAGTCATCCGCAGGCAGATAAATCCCTAATTCCACAGGATATTCGAGCACATAAGGGTCTCGGCTGATGACAAGCGGACGGGTGGGAACATTCTCCGTCGGCGTTGTGGTTTGCTGCGCTTGCATGTTGGCGAACCACTGCCACGCGGGAGAATCAGGGAAAAGCTGAGCGTCAAGCGTGATCTGGCTGTTATGGAGTTGCAGCGCGCCGTTCTCAAACGTAAAGAACGGGCGATTCAGGCGATAGCCATAGCGCAACTGCTCCATAGCAATATCGTTGTCTTGAATATCGTTCCCGGTGTAGACACACAACACGACGACATCAGCCTGAAAGCGCCAGCCCAACCCCGCATACAACAGCAGTTCGCGGTCTGTGCCGATTGCGGGAACGCTGAGGTTAATCACTTCTACAGGTGAACGTGAGCCATCGTTCTCAAGCCGCAGCTGACGTTCCAGTAAGTAAGGAAAGCCATTGGTTAGCGGGACTTCTTCGCCCGCCGGGTAGGAGTCGCCGACGACGAGAATACGGAATACGCCAGCGGGTTTTTCCAGCGTCAGCATCGTGTCGTGCAGACCCAAGTTGTTTAGCTGTACGTTGTAGTAAAACTCATCGAAAGGAGTATCGCGCCAAAAATAATCGCGGCAGGGGGACAGCACCAGCCCGGCGGCGCTCACACCTGCCGCCCAATCGCCCGGCGCAGGTTCACAGCCTTCTACTGCGACTGACGGAACCGCAAGCTGCGGCTGCGGGCGCGGTGGCAGAAAAACGCGCGCGCCCAACCACACAATGAGCAAACCCACGATCACGCCGAACACCGCCAAGCCAGCGTTTTGCAGCAAGCGGCGCGTTTGCTGTTGATCGCGCACGAGTGAACTCAGCGATAGGGAAAGCTCGACAGGTGCGGGAATATAAGTCGGCGCTGGCTCGTAAACGGACTGCGGCATGAGCGCTTCAGATTTGGGTTTACGCAGCCCTCGGCGCAGCACCAGCAACCACACACCTGCTGTAAAAGCTGTGAGAGCAAGCCATATGCGTTTCATGGAATGCGATATTCCGATGAAAAAGGACCTAATAAGCCGTTAGCATCGCGTGAAGCGATGGCGATGGATTCATAACGTGTCGGCACGAACCCATCCCAAATGGTGCTAGTCTCGTTCATCTCAAACCAGTCATTGTATTCTAATGAGCCGGGAGTTCGGAGGACGACGAGATAACTGACTGCGCCGGGGACAGGGTCCCAGAACAGAGTTTGTGTGCTGTCGCCGTTGATGCGCAGGGAGATATTGACGGGGGAACGTGGTCCGTCTGCCAGCGCCGTAATGCAACCTAAAATTGCCCGCGTGGCACTTGTCAGGTACTCAGGCTGGATCGCGCTGCTGACATCGCTGCTGTTATGCTGGCGATCGCGGTTTTCAATGGCTTCAATAAAACGCACTGCCGGATAACCAACTTCGCTGAAACTCATATGATCGCTGTAACGGTTCACGCGATCTTCGGCATCCTCGATCACAATATCCATGTCGGGTGCATAGATGACATCCAGTAAATCCAGCGTGCGCGCAAGCTGGCGCGATGGCGACTCGTTGGGTCCGGTGGAATACAGGCGGATTTGACGGTTATTGTACTGCCCATCGGGTCCCGTCGAACTGCCGATGATGTCGAGGTTAATCATGCCGATCATGGGCAGGTTATAGGCTTGCACGTAATCACGCACGAACGCGATGCTGCCGCGCCGCCCAATTTCTTCTGCGCCGAACGCCACGAACACCAGCGTCTGACGATGTGGGCGCAGACTCATGACGCGCGCGATTTCGATCAGCGCCGCGACGCCCGAACCGTTATCATTGGCGCTAGGAGCGTTCGCCACACTGTTTTGGAAGTCAAGAGAGAGGCTATCGTAGTGTGCGCCGATCACCAGTACCCCTGCCCCTGCTTCAGTGCCGTTCAGAATGCCGATCAGGTTGTAGCCTGTATAACCTTGCCCATTATAGTCAAAGTTAAAAGGCTGCGGCGGACTCACCTGGAAATTGCCTTGCGACTGGCGGTAGATGTCTTCAAACTGCGCGTAAATGTAATCACGCGCCGCCCCCACGCCAAAATATGATTGATCGTAAGGGGAAGCAAAATGGCGCGTCCCGAAGCCTTGCAGCGTTTGCACGTGTCCCATCAACAGATTCGTGTCAATTTCGTTGAGTAACGAAAACATGTTGCTCTGCGGCTGCGTCGTGCTTGCCTCTTCGGGCAGTTGGTTGGGGGCAAGCGGCGTATAGCCGATGGTCGGCGGTGGAGTAGGGCTGGGGCGCGGCGGGAGGGTTGGCGGTGGTTGTTCCGTCAGATTACATGCCAGTGCAGCAGCAGCCATCAGCGCGAAGAATACGAGCATCCAGGGGAGTGTTGTTCGTCGTGTCATGGAAGAAATTGTAACACACGAACAGTGACAGCAGCAGGCATCGTCTGGCAAGCGTTAGTGAATCGTATGCTTAGCGTCCGTAGACTTCTTCACCAGTTAACAACTGCCGCATACGGAAAAGATCAGTGCGTGATGTCATGTCAAGGCTCATAGGCGAAACCGAAACCAGCCCTTCGTGCAGCAGCGTATAGACATCCGAATCCGGCTCGGCGTGTGAAGGGTCTGTATCGAAGCGGTAGCCCATGCGCCCAACATCCGATAAAGCGACACGCTCAGGACGTGTGGGCCAGTACACGCGGCGGCGCGACAAACGGGTCACGCGCCAGTCGGTGCTGGTCGTCGCTTTCCAGGGCACATCAACCTTGAGAATATCCACGTCGTCCGGGCGCGCGCTGTCCAGCAACCACCTACCGAACATCACGGCAAAGTGTGCCGCCGCGCCGAAATCCACGTCCGAAGAATAACTCAAATGCAAGTCGTGCGGGGTCTGCTGTGACATCGCCAGCGCGGGGATACCGAGACTCGCCGCTTCAATCGCTGCGCCTACTGTGCCGGAGATCGTCACGCCGTTGCCTGTGTTATCGCCGTAATTGATGCCAGAAACAACCAGCGACGGCAAACGCGGCGCGAGTTCCAGGACGCCATGCTGTACGGCTTGTGCGGGTGTGCCATCGACGGCGTAGACGGTGACGTTGTGACCGTTGATGCGCGATTCACGTTTGTAGATGCGTCCTTCGCTGGCAATCGGCAGGCTGCGCCCGGTGCCCGATTGCTGCTCACGCGGCGCGACAATCAGGATTTCGCCACATGGCGCGAAGGCTGATGCCGCTG
>CALMZT010000951.1 GCA_937870805.1 uncultured Chloroflexota bacterium | reverse complement strand
ATAAAACAATGGTCAAAAAAATAAATTGCTTTCTTTTTTTAAGGTGCTGAATAGCGCTGACACCTTTCCAGATACTTTGCCCGATCCTTTTAAATAGTAAGCCAAGGTCATTAAAGCTTTTCTTTTTCCGGATCATCCATACGGCAATAACGATGATAACGATGCCCAGAAAGGCTAACCCGAAAATATAATTAGGGATCTGTTTTTCCTCTCCCGGCTTCTGGGCATGAAAAATTGCATAGATGAGTTGTGAATAAATATCAGGCTGAATGACCAGGGTAATACCAAATATGATCAGCAGGGTAATGGCATCGATCACCCGTTCAAGAATGATTGTTCCTATCAGTTTATCTGCAGGAATTTTTTCATAGCGCTATTTTAACGCCGAACTCCTGCAAAGTACCTGACGTTTGCCCTATCTTTTGCTATGCTTAGTGCAGTTTACAGTCGTCAGTGATCAGTTTTCAGTGAAATGCAGTTATCAGGGTAACTGTAGCCGGGAGGAACACTCATGTCACAAGATCAAATTGACTATAGAGCAGTGCGCCGCCGCGTGGAAGAAGGGGTTAAACGACAGAAAATGGGCGCGCGGATTGTGTTTTTCGTCGTGAGTCTGTTTATGCTCATTCTCTTCAGCCTTATCGGTTGGGGCATGGCATCGGCTCAGGGTGTGCTGAACAACGAGGATGTGGTTGGCGCGATGGTGATGCTGAACATGGCGGGCTTCATGAGCGTGCTGTTCCAGTTCATCTCGCTGACTATGGACAGCAAATTTGGTGAAGCCAGTATCCGTGAACGGCTGACCGCGCGCGAATTGGGGGAAGAGATGCTGCGCATGGGTATGGAAGATGACGTGCAGCAGAAGCAAAAACGAGCAATGCGTCTGGCGGAAGATGGCGAACTTGAGGAAATTGTGGACGAAAGCGCGAGTGATGTGATTGTAGACGAGGAACCACCGAGACGGCGAAGAAGTGGGGAGTGAAACGCTCGATTTTGTATAGATATTCGCGTTTGTAACGCCTACGGCTAAAGCGCGTAGGCTGAACAGTAAAACGGTAAGCGCACTGAAGGCGCTGGGTGTCCGTAGTTTAGACGAGACTTGCTCAGGAGGTTAAGATGCCATTTTGGCAGTGTTATTATCACGCCATTTGGACTACTAAATATCGAGAACCACTTATTACGTCTGCTGTTGAAGAAGTTATCTTTGAGATCATTCAGGTAAAATCGGTTGAGTTGAAATGTCCCGTATTAGCAATCAACGGCATACCAGACCATATTCATGTTGCTGTGTACATTCCTCCTCGATTGGCGGCTGCTGAATGGATGCGTCACGTCAAAGGTGTTTCTTCCCACGAAATTAATGTCTCATTTCCAAATGCACCTACGCATTTTCGCTGGCAAAAGCATTATGGACTGCTGACTTTTGGCGTGAAGAACCTAAAGTACGTCGTCGACTATATTGCGCGCCAAAAGGAACATCACGCCAATAACACAACTATCGATTATCTTGAACGAACCGACGGTGATGATTAGCCGACGACTATTTTGGTGAACAACGCAATATTCAGCGCCTTCAGTGCGCTTACCGCCTTTATCGTTCAGCCTACGCGCTTTAGCCGTAGGCGCTTCAACCGTACATGCCCCCTTTAAATCACAGCCGTCGGCAACTCGTTCTACAATTTCACCGGATTTTTCACCAACCCCGTGAGCAGGGCGATACAGGCTTCGACATCGCGCGTGTCTACCGTTTCGCTGGTCGTATGCACGTAGCGGCAGGGAATGGATATGCAACCGCTAGGGACACCCGCACGCGCCATTTGAATACCCGATGCATCAGTAGTGCCAGCGACTAACAGTTCACGCTGATAGGGAATCTTGTCCTTTTCAGCGCGCTCGATCATCCAATCGCGTATCGCAGGTGGCACGACTAAACCGGGATCGTTGAGCTTGATCGCTGCGCCGTCGCCGAGTTTCACCGCCATCTTGCGTCCATGAATTTCATCACCTGTGCCGGTCACATCCAGCGCAATCGCTACGTCGGGATCGACGTTGTACGCCGCCGGACGTGCGCCGCGTAAGCCAACCTCTTCCTGCACGGTGAAGACAAAGTAAACTTCGTTTTTGGTCTTTTTCTTCAGGCGGCGCATGGTTTCAATCGCCACGATGCAGCCGATGCGATCATCCATCGCCTTGCCGATCAGCCGCGTGCCCCGCTGTTCCATGCGCTGATAAAACACGCCAGGACTGCCGGGCTGCACTTTGCCTGTGCCGTTGCCATCGCTGACATCTATATAGAAGTCGTCTAGATTGGGAACATTGGTGCGCGCGCCGCCCCACAAGTCCTGCACGCTGATGACGCCAATGGTGCCATCTTCGAACAACACACGGTTGGCGATGAGCGTAGTGTGAATCAAGCCGCCGACGTTGGCAAAACGCAGGAAACCGCTTTTCGGCTCGACAAAGGTGGTCATCACACCGATTTCGTCCATGTGGGCGGCGATCATGATTTTTGTGCCGCCGTCGCTTCGCTTACCGCCCACACGACAGATGAGATTACCGAGGGGGTCAACAGTGATTTCGTCGGCAAGGTCTTTTACTTCGTCTTGAATGAGTTTGCGAACGCGGTGTTCATACCCTGAGGGTCCCCACGTTTCGGTTAGTTTTCTGGTTAATTCAATCACAATGACTTACTCCACTAAATAAAAACTGGTAACTGTCAACTGAAAACTATCGTTTCAACACGTCCGCTGTGATCTCTTTCAGCGCCGTCTGTATCAGCTTCAGGGTGTTTTGATAATCGTCCAAGTTCAACATCGCCGTAGGGCTGTGGATGTAGCGGCAGGGCATCGAAATCACCGCTGACGGCACGCCACCCAATGACGTGTGAATTGAACCTGCGTCTGTGCCACCGCCCAACTGCGTCTTGAACTGGTAGGGAATCTTGTGCTTGTCGGCGGTGGCGCTCAGGAAACGCACAAGGCGCGGGTCAGTAATCATGCTTCTGTCCATAAACGTCAGCGCGGGACCGCTGCCCATTTTGGTCGTTGGGTTGACGCCGCGTTCGTCGTCGGGGTCGGCAAGCGGATTGGGAACGTCGTGGGCAGTCGTGCCTTCCAGCGCAAAGGCAATGTCTGGCTTCAGGGTTTGCGCCGCGACCAATGCGCCGCGCAAGCCGATTTCCTCCTGCACGGTGAACGCTGCCAGCACATCCACCGGATAGGGACCACCCTGCAATACGTCAATCAGCAGCGAACAGCCCACACGATCATCGAAGGCTTTGCCACGCACGACTTTGGGACTGAGTTCGCGGTATTGGCTGTCGAAGACGATGCGATCTCCGGGCTTGACCTTGCCGTTCGCCTCATCTTTGTTGGATGCGCCGATGTCGATGCGCAAATTCGCCAGCTTGACGACATTCTGTTCACGGTTCTGATGAATCGGCGTCCAAATGATCGCGCCGGGCAGCAGGTCATCGCCCACGCGCACGCGCAAGCCGGGGAGAATGCGGTCATCAATGCCACCGATGGCGTTGAAGCGAATCAGCCCGTCGCCGTCTACGCCCGTCACGATGAAGCCGATTTCGTCCATGTGCGCGGCAAGCATCACGCGCAGTGGATTTTTGCCTTTGCCTTTTTTCACGGCGGTCACGCTGCCCAGCGGGTCGATGCGGATGTTGTCGGCGTGCTTCTCAATCGCGTTTAACACCACCTTGCGCACGGCGTCTTCTTTGCCGGAAACGCCAACAGCTTCTGAAAGTTCTTTTAAGATCATATGCCTCCAGTTTCAGGTTGAAAGTTGATAGTTGAAAGTGGCATTATGAGGGAACTTCCAACTTTGATTTTTCACTGTCGACTTTCCATTCAATCGCCGCCAAAAACTCTGCATCCAAACTGGCGATGAACAGCGCCAGCAAGCGTCCACAGCGCTCCACATCGCGCAGATCAATCGTCTCTACAGGCGAGTGCATACTACGCAGCGGGATTTCCAGCAGCGCTGTTGGAATGCCTTCGAGCGCCACTTGAATTGTCCACGCATCAGTGCCGCTTGCGCCGGGAATAATGTCATTCTGGATTTTGATCTCGTTCGCCTGCGCGACTTCTTTGATCCTGTCGAACAGTTTAGGATGGAAATTGGGACCGATGCCGATACCGGGACCGCCGCCCATTTCGTTGGTCACATCGTTGTTGACGCCCGGCTGCGGCGCAAAGGTCACATCCAGCGCAATTGCCACGTCTGGTTGGATGAGATGCGCTGAAACCGCCGCGCCGCGCAAGCCGGTTTCCTCCTGCACCGTCGCCACCGCGTACACATCCCAAACGTGTTTCATGGTTTGCAGATGATGCAGGCACGCCGTTACTGCTGCTACGCATGCGCGGTCATCCATCGCCTTGCCTGCCACGCGCTTACCCATCAACTCCATCATCGGCACATCGACGGTGATGAGGTCGCCAATCTGTACCAGTTGATTCACCTCGTCAGCGGGCAAACCCACATCGACTACCAACTCATCGAACGACGGATACTTTTTGCGCATCTCCTCCGTCAGCAGGTGCGGCGGCACGGCGGCGACAATGCCCGGCAGCGCGCGCTTGCCATGCACCAGCACAGGCTGCGCCAGCATCACGCGGTTATCGACGCCGCTGATGCGATGCACGTAGATAAAACCATCCACGATGTCGCGCACCATCATGCCGATTTCGTCCACATGGGCGGCAAGCATGATCTTACGGCGAGGGCTATCCTTGGCTGGTGTACCGTTTTTGATACTGATCAAACTGCCGAGTTTGTCCGTTTCAAAGCGATCTACCAATCCAGTCCACGCCTCGCGCACGATGGCTTGCAGCGGCGCTTCGTGACCGGACGGCGCATGGGCTTCTACCAGTGTCTTTAGATGATTTTTTAAGTCAAACAATTAATTTACCTCTCATGAACATCACAAGACGATACCACGTAATTATCGCTACACTTTTAATTTTTTTTCAAATACTCATGTCTTACGCGACGTAACCCCTCTAATTGCGGTATAAGTAATCATATTGCGCCCAACGTATTTACACCACATGAGAGCTTCAGATGTCCGCACAAATACCACCACCTCCACCTCAAAAAGATTCGATGTTGAGCAATCCGCAAATTATTGCCGCTGCTATCACTGCCATCACAGCAGTAGTGGTTGCCCTGATCACGGCACTGCCCAACCTATTGCCCAAATATGTACCAACGGAGACAGTAGTGGTTGTGGTCGTGACACCCACAGTGCCAAGCCCTACCTCAACACCCACTACGGATAGCACTACCGAGTTTCTTATCGCCAACAGCACTGTTGATCCTAGTCTCACGCCTGTATCCACTAATGCTGCGCCTGCAAACACCACTGTGCCTACCTCTTTGCCAATCATTATCGCGCCGACCACCATCACTCTGGTATCCATGCAGCCGACCACTAACCCATCGCAGCCGCCAAATGCGCTGCTGATGTACGATGAAGTCTCATTTACCCTACTGAACCAGAGTACAGGCACACTTTCGCTGGAAGGTGTCGTCTTTCGCAGCGGCGCGGGCGAATGGGACGCGGTTCGTTGGGGCGGGAGTATCTATAACAGTATCCCCAGAGGGAAATGTTTACGTCTGCGTGATGCCAGCGTGGGACAGCGCCAGCCGCCGCAGCCCTGTGTCAATCAAATCTATGGGTTAATCGAAGCGTCAGGCACGGCGTTGTTCTGGCGGAATGTCGAGCAGTTTGACGTGCTGCGTAATGGTGCGGTGCTGGCAACCTGCCGCGTGGTGGATACAACCTGCGCTATTTACGCGCCTTCATGAAGCAGCGCCCACACACGCCGTAAGTATTCGACTTCGCGGGCACGGGCGGGCGCAGGGTAGCGTGTGCCCGCAGGCAGCGGCGTATTCAACAGCGCTGGATGTACGACAATTTCCACCGTGCCGCGCAGCGTGCTCAGGGCATCTGCCATGTCTTGTGGAGCAAGTTTCAGCCAGTACATCACGGGCGCAAGATAGGCTAACGTGCGGATAGAGCTGTTTTCACGGAGGGCAATAAACGGATTGTTCGGAATGACTGTATCGCGCGCACGGTAAGCCCGCACCCAGCGTACATCATAGCGCTGTGCCAGTCTCACAATAATTTCACGCAAGGCTGGAATGACATGGAAGTGCATGTGCGTCGTGATGTGTTCTGGCTGAATGCCCGCGCTGCGCAGCACCTCGATTTGGGTGATGAATTCGGCTTCGGCGGCTTCCAGGAATTCAGGGGTCGCATACACCCACGCACGCTGTAGATATTCGATGGGCAAAAAGCGCCCTATATCGTTGGTGAGTGGCGAAATGCCCGTGAGCGCCATGCCTTCGCTGAGATTGAGGTGTGAACCGATGTGCAGGTCAGGATACGGCGCGAACAATTCAAAGGCGTGCTGCACGGCAGGGAAATTGGTGAGCACGCTGGCAGAATACGCCATGCCTTCGCGGCGCAGTTCCAGCGTCGCCTCATTGATACTTTCGTGCATCCCGCAGTCGTCACAGGTGATGGTGAATGGCAAGATTCTAGCCTCTATTGATTTACCGCCGCAGGTTAAAACCGTGCGGTTATGTTTTAAATACTCACCTTACGCACCATTTCGCTGTTGTGGACGCTGGCAGTTCAAAACTGCCCGCTATGCGCATTGGAAACCCGTGAACGGGTTGGGCGCTGCGATTTTTG
>CALMZT010000950.1 GCA_937870805.1 uncultured Chloroflexota bacterium | reverse complement strand
CAGCGGCGGGCGGCGTGTAGCGGCACGTTCGGCAAGCCCCACAAACGAAGGTGCGATATTGGTGGTGCTGCGATGACACGCTGCACAACCGTATACGGTGAGCAGTCGTTCGCCGTTTGTGAGGTCGCCATTTGCGATTAATGTTTCAACACTCGTGTCTTGTGATTCGGCAATGGCGCTTGGCTGTGAAGACATCTCCGATTGGCTGACTCTGACGAACTCATACAGAAAAAACAAGCTGAGCGCCAACACAATGGCGACAGTCACGTAAACTGCCCATGAGTTGGCACGCTTTGCGGGCTGCTGTGCCAATGCTACATCACCCGATCAAGGATCATCGCCAGAAACAGGAATGCCAGATAGGCAGTGGAATACTTATACATGCTGCGCGCGGCGGCTTTGTCTGCGACTTGCAGCAGTCGTATCGACATCCAGATCATCCCCACGCCGAGCACGACAGCCGCAATGAAGTAGATTAACCCTAAAACCTTAAATGGCGCGGGCAGCAGCGTAATCAAGAACAGTTGAATCGAGTACAGCAGGATTTGTACGCGCGTGACCTGTTCGCCGCGCGCGACAGGCATCATCGGCACGTTGGCGCGCGCGTAATCGCTGTTCACCAGCAGCGCCAGCGCCCAGCTATGCGGCGGCGTCCAGAAGAAAATGATGGCGAACAGGAACCATGCGTGATAAGTCAAAACGCCTGTAACCGCCGCCCAACCTACGAGCACAGGGAACGCCCCTGCGCCACCGCCGATCAAGATGTTGATGACCGTGTTGCGCTTGAGCAGCATCGTATAAAGGACGACGTAATAGACTGCGCCTATCAATGCCAGCGCCGCCGTCAGCCAATTGACGAACACACCTAAAACCAACACTGACCAGACAACGAGCGATAAGCCAAAGAGTAAAGCGTTGATCGGCGCGATACGTCCCGATGGAATGGGGCGGCGCGCGGTACGCGACATACGCGCGTCCATGTCACGATCAATGTACTGATTGATCGCGCTGGAGCCGCTTGCCGCAAAGATGCCGCCAATGAGCGTGGCGATTAACGTGCCGAGCGACGGGATACCTTCCGCCGCAATAATCATCGCCGTGACCGTTGTGAAACACAACAGCAGGACGATGCGAAGTTTTGCTAATTCGAGATAGGTTCGGATTGTGCTTGCCATTGCAATTCTTGCTCACTCACCACACGGGTGTTTAATGTTTCGATGATACTCAAGGCGACCAGTAACGCCCACGTCGTTGCTGCCAAGCCTACGTGGGCTGCGCCCCATACTGCTGTCGCGCCCGACAGCACGAACATTGCGCCTACGCCAACCTGTGCAAAATAAGCGACCAACGCGAACGCTGCAAGTCTGCGCACTAAAGTTTCCTGACGATGGTGGAAAATATTCCATGTTAACAGCAGCAGCGTTATTCCGAATGCTGCAACGGCGACCAGGCGGGGTGCCCCGCCGGCAGCGCCTGCTGCGGCACCCAATGCGTCAGCGGAGCCTGTTGCGGATCGTTCCAACCCTGTGCGAACGAGGACCAGTGCTGCTACGAGCAGGACAGAATGTCGTGCCTCGACGACGGGACCGGCACG
>CALMZT010000949.1 GCA_937870805.1 uncultured Chloroflexota bacterium | reverse complement strand
AGCCGCAGTGCAAGGTCTGCGCCGCCGTTTTCGACAATCTGTCCCTGAAACATCACATGGACATATTCAGGCGTAATGTAGTTCAGAATACGCTGATAGTGCGTGATAACCAGCACGCCCATGTCGCTGCCCTTGAGCTTGTTGACGCCTTCCGCGACGATGCGCAGCGCATCAATGTCCAAGCCAGAGTCAGTTTCATCCAGAATGGCGAGGCGCGGATTAAGCACCGCCATTTGCAGGATTTCAGCACGCTTTTTCTCGCCGCCGCTAAAGCCTTCGTTCAGGTAGCGTCCGGCAAAGGAATGGTCAATATGCAGGAAATCCATTTTTTCTCGCAGCAGACGGCGGAAATCGGGGATCGAGATGCCTTTGCTATCGGGATCAACCGCCTTCATGCGGGCGTTGATGGCTTGGCGCAGAAAGTTTGCCAATGTGATTCCAGGGATAGAAACTGGATACTGAAAGGCAAGGAAGATACCTGCGCGGCTGCGTTCGTCAGCTTCCAGTTCCAGCAGGTTTTGACCATCAAAGAGGATCTCTCCGTCCGTGATTTCAGAGGCAGGATGTCCTGCTAACACGTTTGCCAGCGTGCTCTTGCCGGAACCATTCGGTCCCATCAGCGCGTGTACTTCACCCTGATTAACGGTCAGGTTTACTCCACGAAGAATCGGCTTATCTTCGATAGAGACATGCAGATTGCGAATTTCTAACGTTACACCCATTACAGGGAAACCTCCTACAGGTTTAAAGTCTGTTAAATTTTATGTGTACCCTATGCGAAACTGAGGGTAAGTATAGCAGTCAGCCTTGCACCTGTCAATATTTCAGATACTTATCTTCAAAATAATCACGTTCTTTAATATTGACGATAAATATCATAAAAATTGACCTAATTCTCATCGTATGCTAATATTTGGGGTGATAATTGAAAGGGACACAATAACCCTAAGGAAAATGCGATGAGCGATCAAACTGTCAGTAAGGAAGAAGGGTTGGTCACGGCTCTGCGGCAAGTCGTTGACCCTGAAATTGGTATGAATATTATCGAACTCGGCTTGATCCGCAAGACAGAAATCTATGATGATCGGGCGCATCTGACCATGATTATGACCACACCGTTTTGCCCTTATGCGCCGATGCTGCTTGACCAGACGCGCCGCACCGCGCAGGAATATCTCAATGTTCCGGTAACGATTGAGATGGGCTTGGAAATGTGGGATCCTAGCATGATGGAAGAAGGCGCGGCAGACGATTGGGGCTTGTTCTAATCCCCAAATGAAGCCGACAAAATAGGGACGCATCATGCGCCCCTATATTATTTACTCGCCTTACGCAGTTTACCGCTCTGGATTCAAAACTCAGAGCTAACAGACAATTGGTAAACCTCTGAAGAGGTTGAAAATTTGCAGCACCCAACCCGTTCACGGGTTTCCAACGCGCATAGCGGGCAGTTCAAAACTGCCAGCGTCCACAATAGCGAACGGATGCGTAAGGTGAGCTATTTATGGACGATTCGCCTGAACGAAGCGTTTGGGGTCGGCATAGTTACGTATCAAACGCGGACGATCCATGCCGGGCCAATCGCCGGGGCTGCGTTCCAGTACCGTTGTTGTGCAAATGTCGAAATGCAAATGAGCAATATAACGCCCGCCCCCTGTACCGATTTCGCCAATCTGCTGTCCACGTGTTACGCGCTCTCCCACTCTCACGCGCACATTTTGCATGTGACCGTAGCGACCATAAACCACTTGCCCTGTCGCTGTTTTTAATGGATCATGCTTGATGATCGTGAGTTCACCCCAAGGACGTAGCTGCGCTTGATAAATGACGACTCCGCTGGTGGCGGAATAGACCGGCATACCGAGATCAGCGTTGCCACTGCTGCCAAAATTTAAGTCTGCTCCTGTGTGGTAGGCTTGGCTTGGCGTACCAATCAAATAGGCTTCCGCGTAAGGACTGGCGTCACGCCAGCCCGGTGGCCACACCTGAGCACCGCGACGTTCTGTTTCTGTACCAAGTGGGGAGTCAAATCCATCGGCGATGCCAGGTGGTGTGCCTGTTCCGGTCCCCGTGCCGGGCACGGGGACCGTGCCGGTTCCAGAAATAATACGCTTCCAGCGAATAGCATCGAACGCGATGATACGACCACTCTCACCTGTGACATCGTTGAGAAAAACGTTGGGAGTTGCCGTGTCAAAATCAAAAACGCCCAGAGTGAACCACAGGTTGCGGTTGCGCGATTGGTCAACCGGCACGATGATTTCCGTGTTTGCGCCTCTAACGCCGTGAATTTTGAAGCGTGCGTTGAGCGTTGTTGAATTGCGTGCGGGGATAAACGTTGCGACTTCATATCTGCCTGCTTGTGGGAGCTGCGGCGACCACTGTGCCCAAACCTTGCTAGTTTGTACTTCAGTTGCTTTAAAATATACTGGCCAGCCCCACGTGCCGTCGAACTTCGAGAATTCTTCCTGACCTGTATAAGAACCTTTTCTGAATGATGGATCGTCTGGTCTGACGACGATTTCCTCACCATAAGTGGTACCACCGGGCTGTGGTTGCGGCTGTGGCTGCGGAGTCGTGGTTCCCACCGGGCGATTAATCACGGGCCACGTGCTCGCTCGTACCGCGCCGTACCGCCACCAGCTTAACCCGCGTGAGCGATGTTTTTGTGTGGAAAGGGTGTGTCCCGCTTCCTGATCGACTACTTCAGCGTCAGTGGGAAGGATGGCAAATAGGGGGCGTCCATACGTACTCCACGTGCGGAAGCCTTCGTCAAGCACTTCATCTGCTGGACGGCGAAAAGTTGACCAGTAAGTTTGTAGATGAACGCTGTTGATAAAGGGAAACCATTCCTGCGGAAAGATAGAATTGTAATGGGCGGGGCGCGGGTCTACTGCCATCGCAATGTGGAAAGAGCCGGGAATTTGTCGCCGCACGGCGCTCTTTAACAGGCGCACATTTTTTTTTGGACCTTTCCAAAAACCTTGATAATGTTCAATATCCA
>CALMZT010000948.1 GCA_937870805.1 uncultured Chloroflexota bacterium | reverse complement strand
CCCCGCCTTTGACCGCATTGGGTATGAAGGCATTGAGCGCTTCCTCGAAACTGAACTGGCAGGCACGCGCGGCACCATTTTGCGCGAGGTCGATGTGGCAGGCGCGCAGATGGATGTGCTGCAACGTGTGAATCCAGTTCCAGGCGTCAATGTGCGCCTCACTATTGACCTTGAACTGCAACAGGCAGCCGAAGACGCGCTGCGCAATCGTATTAACCTTATAAACTCAGAGGCAGGGCGCATCGTCACCCAATCGGGCGTGGTCATCGCCATGAACCCGCAAAACGGTGAAATATTGGCGATGGTCAGCTATCCCAGCTACGACAATTCACGTTTCGCCCGCGCCATCGACGGTGAATATTATCTGGACATTCTCGCTGACCCACAGCGCCCGCTGGTCAATAACGCTATCAAGGGTTTATATCCACCCGGTTCAGTGTGGAAATTGATTTCGGCGTTAGGCGTGCTGCAAGAGGGGGTAATTGACCCCAACTCAACACTATTTGATGGCGGTGATCTTGTTGTACCCAATCGTTATGCCCCTAACGATGAGGCTGCCGCGCAAACATTTGTGTGCTGGCTGCCGCGCGGGCATGGGCGCGTCAATATGCTTCAGGGTATTGCGTGGAGCTGCGATGTGTATTTCTATCAGATTGGCGGCGGCAATCCTGAAGTCTCGACTGCCCTTCTGCGGGACGGTGGGTTAGGCATCACCAACTTGTTTCGCTATGCCACGGCTGCTGGCATCGGCTCGGAACTCGGCGTAGAACTGCCATTTGAGATTGCCGGACGGATGCCTGATCCAGACTGGAAACGCCGCAACTACGGCGAAAACTGGTCAACAGGCGATACCTATAACGCGGCATTCGGGCAAGGCTACGTGCTGGTTACGCCACTGCAACTGTTGAATGCCACCGCGATGATTGCCAACGGCGGCACGCTGTATCAACCGACGATTATTGATGCGTTTGTCGATGGCGATAACAACGTCATTCAGGATTTTGGTCCGCTGGTGGAGCGCAACGTCAACATCGATAATATTCCGCCCGATGAGCCGATTCGCCTGCTGCTGCTGGAAGATATGATTATGAATGGCGAGAACAGTTTGGCGTGTTTATGCGAACCGGACAGCCCGTTTTATAACCCGACGCGCTGTGATCCCGCTAACTACAACGCTACCGCTGACATCGAGCCAAGCGAATTAATGACCAACGCGCGCCCGTACCAAGTCCATATTCCGCAAAACTACACCTTCAACGCCAGTCTGTGCCAGGACGTGCGTTTTAACCCCAACTATACTCCAGCTTTCGTCAGCGGCGAGAACATCCGTATCGTACAGGAAGGGATGCGTCAAGCCGTCACTATTGAAGGAGGTACGGCGAGGGCGGCGGCGCTGCCATTTGTCGATGTCGCTGGTAAAACGGGCACGGCGGAATACTGTGATAACATAGCCCGTCCATTAGGTTTATGTCGTTTCGGTGCGTGGCCCGCTCATGCGTGGTTCGTGGGTTATGCGCCTTACGAAAATCCGCAGATTGCCATTATCGCCTTTGTCTACAACGGCGATGAAGGGTCGCGCGTGGCGCTGCCGATTGTTCGGGAAACGCTCGAAGCGTACTGCCGTATACAGGAAAGTCGTGGGAATCAAGTGTGTCGCACAACAACGCCAGCACTAACACCATAACACCGACGCTCGACCTTCGCTCTCTCTTGGGTTACGCGCTGTCTGCCTTACTCAGTGGCGCGCTTACCCTGCTGCTGTACGTCAGTGTTGGACAAACGCCGTTTGTGCGCGCGTTCGGTTTGGCGTTGGTCGTCGGCGCAATGACCCTTACACTGCGGCGTATGGGGGCGTGGCTGGCGGTGATCGGCGGGTTGGCACTGGCGTTCAGTCCCGCATTCTGGTCACAGCGAGGCGGACCTGAATCAGGTGCGCCGATCATGGCACTGGTGCTTGGCGCGACGTTAATCTGCGCGCTGCTGGTGCGGCGTTTTGGCGCGCGGGCGCTGCTGGTTGTTGAGATCGGTTTGTTGGTCAGCGCCCTGATTTTCTGGCGCGATTTCACTTACTACAAAAGTTTGCGCATTACAACGTTGTGTGCCGCGTTGGTGCTGTACATGCTCATCGACGGTTTGCTGCGCACGAACCCGCGCCCTGACGAAGCGCCGCGCGCGCCGCTAGATGAACTGCACATGATGGTACTGCTGCTGTTGTTGAGCGTCGGCGTTATCAACGATCCGCTGTTCGTGCTGTTCGCCCCGGCGATTGCACTTGGGTTGATGATGTCACGCACGTCGCTGCCGCTGTGGTACTGGGCGCTGTTCGTGTTCGTGATCGGCATCGGGGTTTATGGCTTCATCAACGATCCAGTGCGTGCCCGCTGGTGGACGACAGCGCAAACCGACAATCTCGGCACATCCTATATTGTGATGGATGCATGGCGAAATTCGGCGCGCTGGATTATGCTGATTCAGTTGGTGGTCTCGCAGTTTACACCGATTGGCGCGCTGCTAGGCGTGCTGGGATTAGCACGACTCTCGCGCTGGTATCCGCCTTTAGGTCTCGTTACAATGGTAGCCTACGCGGCGTATGTTCTTTTTGGTTTAGTGTATTTCGGCGTTGACAGTGCGGTGCTGCTGCTCCCACTGCTGATGATTCAAGTGCTGTGGATGACCTATGCGGTATTCACTTTTGGCGCGTGGTTGCAAAAGGCGTTCAAACAGCCTGCCCTGCGCTGGGTAGCGCCCGCCATCTTCACACTGCTGCCATTGGCGATGCTGCTGCGGGTTGCGGGAATCTGGTAGCGCAGACGCCGAAAATGAGTAAGATTAAACAAGAGTTTCGCTTCTTTGGGGCAGATTTATGTCGTTCGCAATCAAAGGCAACAAAGACGGGTTGTTGATTACGATTAACCCGACAGAAGAATGGCAGTCGGTGTTGAGCGAACTGGCAGCGCGTATCGACGAGCAGGGTTCGTTCTTTGCGGGCGCGCGTATCACTGTCGACGTGAGCACCCGTCCTGTACCCAAACATGAATTGACTTCGCTGAAAGCGCTGTTGGAACGGCGCGGTTTAATGCTGTGGTCAGTTCACAGCGACAGCGATACCACCCTCAAGGCGGCGCAAGCGCTCGACTTGCACATGGCAGTCAGCAACGCCGTCGCCGCGCGTGGTGAGGGCAGCGATGGCGCGCCCATCAGCCCGGAAGAAGGCGGCACAGCGGGCATCCTGATTCGGCGCACGCTGCGTTCAGGTCGCACGGTTCACAGCGATGGGCATGTGGTGGTGTTTGGTGATGTCAATCCGGGCGCAGAAATCGTGGCGGTTGGCGATGTGATTATCTGGGGACGATTGCGCGGTAACGTCCATGCAGGGGCAGATGGGGACGAAAGCGCTATTGTCTGTGCGCTGGATATGACCCCTAATCAATTACGTATCGCGCGTTATATTGTCACGTCGCCGGAAGATAAGCGGCGCAAACCGAAGCCGGAAATCGCTTTAATCCGAGATCATCAAATTGTTGTGGAAGCCTGGCAGTAGTTAAGGAAGGGAATCTTGCATGGGGCAAGCTGGACAAAATCGACCCTCGCCCAGACCATCTGCGCCGCCCGCTAGACCGACGACGCTGCCCGCCAGTGGCGTATCACCCGCCAAACGCGGCAAGGTCGTCACGGTCACGTCAGGCAAAGGCGGCGTGGGTAAAACGACGACGACGGCGAATCTCGGCGTAGCGCTAGCTCGCCTGGGCAAAAAAGTTGTGCTCATCGATGCAGACATTGGGCTGCGCAATCTCGACGTGGTGATGGGGCTGGAAAATCGAATCGTCTACGATCTGGTGGACATCATCGAGGGACGATGCAAAGTGCGACAGGCGTTGATTAAGCACAAGCAGTTCCCTGACCTGTATTTGATTCCTGCTGCACAGACCCGCGACAAGACCGCTGTCAGTCCGGCAGATATGATTCAACTGACGAGCCAATTGCGCGAAGAG
>CALMZT010000947.1 GCA_937870805.1 uncultured Chloroflexota bacterium | reverse complement strand
TTCCAAGGGATTGCCTGAACTGGAACCCGTGACAGGAAGTCGGCGATGTCACGACGACCATAGTAAGTGGGTACGCCTCTATGATTCTGCGCCATCAGAACCACAGGTATACTTCCGAAGACGGATTGTTGAAATGAACCGATAAGCCGGTTGGCTTCTGGGTGGTCATTGAGGACATGAGGTTTTACGATAACCACTGCAAAAGTTATGCCCTGCTCCTTGACCACTGCTCCTTGAACCTGCATAGCACCACCTCTTTCGCTTGTTCTATTTACGTACATCCTCTATAATTCAGGACAGAGCGTAATTATGTGTATGCTAGACCATGTTTCGGTATTTGTCAATTATCCCCAATTTACGTATATAACGTAAAGGTGAAATGAGATGCGCTTAAAGGATAAATTGCGTGAGTTACGCACCGGGCGTGACCTGACGCTGAAAAACTTAGCCGAGACAACCGGGTTGTCAGTTTCATATTTATCTGACATCGAAAGAGGGCGGACTAACCCCTCTTTGAAAACAGTCGAGGCGTTGGCTGATGCTCTTGATGTAAGTGTCCAGACCCTCTTAACGGGTGTGGAATTTATCGAAGAAACCAGTCATGATGATTTACCTGAAGGTTTGAAAGAACTTGTCAATGATGAAGCATTCAACGAAGAAATCAACCGGGATTGGATAGATTTACTCAGCAAAATACAAATGCGAGGCAAACGTCCTCAGTCTAAACGAGAATGGATGGAATTGTATTTGCATTTGAGAAGCCTTCTGGAGAAGTAGGATGAGACATATTGTGAGCGAAAAAGAACTGCATCGTCTTGTTCGTGAGCTGGCACGGAGAACGCGACACGAAATCGACAAAGCAGAGATTGCCATGGATGACTTCGACGGTATCGCTCACAAGTATGACTTCAAGTTCGCATGGCAGGAAATGTCACTCGACAAAGATGGACATTATGCTAAAGGGGTTCGGATCGTTACGTTAAACAACCGTGTTATGCATCTTGAACGGCGCAATTTCAGTTTTTGTCATGAATTTACTCATGATCGGATTGATTGTGATGATGCCCTTTGTGAGATCATCCACGAATTCACTATTGATATGTCCGATGAGGATATGGAACGGCTCATTGAGCGGCTGTGCAATATCGGGGCAGCAGAACTACTCATTCCATCTGAAGATGTTCGTCAGGTGATGCTGGAACGGGGCTTTTCAACGACGCTCATTTCTGAACTCTGTGAGCGCTTCGGCGCGTCGAGCATCGCTGTCGCCTTTCAAATGGTGAATTGTGCGTCACATGATTGTTATCTCGTCATCGCAGAGAACCAGCTCGTTCAACCAACGGCTGTTCACAATCAGATATCGCTGCTAAATATCAAACCTATCAACGTTCCGCAAGAACAGTTGGTAATTATCTACAGTGGTGCATCTTCAGCAGCCAGGTATTCGATAAAGCGCAACCAGGCGCTATCTAATAATCATTTCCTTTGTGGGGCGCTTCACGCTAATGAACCTGTGCGAGGGGATGCAAGACTCCCTTTTGCCAGTGGTAATGGGTGGGATGTACCATGTGAGGCGCTTTACTTTCGTGGAAAAGTGTTCGCTTTCTTCAACAGAACACAACCGATGAGCAACCTTCAAATGCCCTTATTTTAGAATTAGCAGATATGGGTATGAATGATTGTGCCGAATATGTAGTGGAAACACACGATACATTGCTGCCCAAGCTGGTCAGCGGGGAACTGCGGGTTGAGAAGGTTGGTGAATTCAGGGAGGATGTGACTTAATGCCGTTACCGAAACCAGCAGATCAAATAGTACGGAAGCAAATTGACAGTCTTTTGGAAGAGGTTGCCTCCCTTGAGCAAATTGTTGAACAATCTGGCAAAGGTCAAAGTCGGCTTGGTCCTCCAGCCGAATTGATACGTGCAAAACTACCGCTTCAGGGAAATACATTTGATGTTATGCGGGCAAGGTTTATTAATCTCTTGACCTTCCTATATCAAAGCCATCCTGTCTTTGGACATCAAATTGAAGATATTCGATTACTCGAGGCTACAGTAAAAGATGGCAATGCGCTGAT
>CALMZT010000946.1 GCA_937870805.1 uncultured Chloroflexota bacterium | reverse complement strand
ATGAGCAATGAGCAATGAGCAATGAGAGCGTGTTTGTAAAGAAAACATTACGTAGCTACTTTAACCCCTATCCCCCCAACCCCCTTTCCCCGCAAGCAGAGAAAGGGGGAGAAAGGCGGGAGCGCACACCGTTTTTAAGTCTCTCTCCGCTGGCGTGTAAGCGAAGCGGCGAGATTTAGAGAGGGGTTAAATATGATGTAAGGCTTATTTACAAACACGGTCTGAGTGATAAGACTTCATGGGTCAGTAAATACGAGATGAACCGCAAAGGCGCAAAGATCGCCAGGAAAAGAGTAAAAGATAGATCATAGTGGACATAGTTAAAAGGTGTTGATGATGCATCTGCGTGATTACTTTGAGCAGCCGCTTTCAGGTACATCGCTTGAGCGTGGTGTCGAAAGTGATTGGCTAGACTTGTGCGAACTGTCGATCCCATCGGGCAAACTGTCGATGGGCGATCCTTTTACGTTCCCGGACGCACAAGCCAAAGTGAGGGTCGTCGGCGGGAACTATAAAGTGCAGGCAAAAGCGTTTGATTATGGCAATCATCGGCGCATTTCACGATTGCGCGCGTGTCTGGATGAAGACCCTTATGATGTGCTAGAGATCGATGAGTTTCCCGTTGACGCGGGAGTGGCGGGCGTGTGCGAGTATCCAAAGTTCAAAGCCGCGAGGAAAATCGCCCTCAAAGCAGACGCCGATTTTGAGGACAAGCTCATTGATTATCTGGAGAATGAGGAATTCGGCGTTATTAAGCTGGGTGACGCGCAGGTGGCGTATGTCATGTCGGGTTGGGGAGACGGCTTTTACAGTGTGTTTGTGTATCTGAACGAGCAGGGCAAGAAGGTTGGCTGTGAGGCAGTCTTCATTGACGATGACCAGAATATTTTTGCAAATCTGACAAATTTCGATACTGCGCTACCCGAAGACGAAGAGAAAACGGACGAAAATCATTAAGGGGAATGATGGACAACGAAAACATTCAACGCATGAAAGCGGGCGTAAGCGGCACATTCAGCCGCGCGGCAGAGACCTACGATCAAGTGGGTCCACGATTTTTTGCTCCTCTGGGACAGCGATTAGTAGAAGTGGCGGAAATCCCGGTTGGCGCAACGGTGTTAGATGTGGCGGCGGGACGCGGCGCGGTATTATTTCCGGCGGCTGAGCGAGTAGGGGCGCAGGGGCATGTCATCGGCATTGACCTCGCGGAAGGCATGGTGAAAGAAACCAACGCCGAAATCCAGCGGCGCGCCATCGCTAACGCTGAGATGCGCGTGATGGACGCTGAAGTCCTGGATTTCCGCGATGAAACGTTTGATGTCGTGCTGTGTGGATTTGGGATTCACATCTTTTCGCAGCGCGCAAAAGCATTGGCTGAGTTTCGCCGTGTTCTGAAAAGCGGTGGGAAGCTGGCGGTATCTACATGGGGGCGTGATGATGAGCGCTGGAAATGGATGAGGGAACTTCAGAAAAAGTATCGCCCAACCAATGCGTCTACCTCGTCTTCAGCGCCCAACCCTTTAAACAATCCTGTGGGCTTGGAAGAAATCATGCGTGAGGCGCAGTTTGAGCAAATCCGCGTCGTCGGTGAAGACCCTGAGGCGATCTATGCCGATGAGGAAACGTGGTGGGCAACACAGTGGTCACATTTCGGGCGCTTTCTGCTGGAAACGCTGTCACCAGAAATGCTCGACAACTATAAGGCAGAAGCATTTGAGAAGTTGCAGATGAACTAGGAAGCAGACGGCTTTCATCATCTGCTGCCGACGATGTACACGCTGGCGGTCAAAGGTTCGTCTACTGTCGAGTAGGAGGTTGAACCATGTTAAAAGTCCAAGTGAAGAATGACTCGCTGATTTTTGGGGAAAGTTTCAGTGTGACGTTTGAGCGCACGCTGCGTATCCCTGACGATGATAAGACCTACCCGCTGCCGCCGAGTCTCGGTCATTTTCCCATCCTGCAAGTCGAAGATTATGCCGGGAATGTGCCCGAAGAATGGGTCAAGCACGGCGGCGTGTTCATCCCGATGTACCAGCGCGAGGCGATGTGGATTCGCTTCGGCGGGCGGCATTGGAAACCGAGTGCGATAAAGGTCGCCGTTGGTAAAGTGAACGCCGTGTCGGGCAAGACGTGGGATCAAAAGCTGAGCAAGGATAAGGAAGATTATATCGTATGCCCGCCGCAGCCCTGGTTGGATGGCATTAACGCGGGCGACGGCTTCATTAAGCAGTTCGTGGCGATGCCGCTGGGCATGGGCTACACCGTCGAGGGGCAAGTCACGGGCAAAGAAGATGTCGGCGGCTTGCAGATTATCGTGTATGAGCCGAAGCCCGGCAAGTTTCCCGATAAACCGCCGCAGCCTGAAGGAAGGATCCGTCGGATAGCGATGGCTGCACCTGCTGCGATGCCAGCCTCTGCTCCTGCGTTCAGCGCAGAAATGGGCTTGGGTGCGGGCGGCAAGCTGCTTTTCTGCTTCGCGCGCCATATCCTCAGTGATCAACGCTTCCCATTCCGCCTTGACACGAAAAAACTCATTGGGCTGAATATTGGAAGAGGTTGCCCCCCAGGTTGTGTATCCAGCATATGTCCAGCGATTTTTGAGCATTTGGCGCAATGTGCCTGGAACCCAAGGATTTTTGCTCTGTGGACTAACAAAGCCGCGCGTG
>CALMZT010000945.1 GCA_937870805.1 uncultured Chloroflexota bacterium | reverse complement strand
CCTGACTGCCATACCAGCTCCGCACCAACCGATCACGCGCGTTTTCATCGTCGGAACATTCCACCCACACCGCTTCAGAATAAGTGGCAAAGCCTTCATTAAGCCAAATATCCTGCCAGCGTCCCAAGCTCACGCTATCGCCAAACCATTGATGTCCTAACTCATGCGCCGCTACACCTTCGTCCACAGCAAATGCACCAAAGATGGATAAGGTTTGCGTTTCAAGCGCCGCCCCGAACTGCGTTTCCACAACGGTTACGCCGTAAACTTCAAAGGGATAAGGACCGAATGTTTCCTCAAAACAGTCGATCATCTCCCCCTGACGGCGGAAGGCGCGGCGCTGACTGTTGGGCAGATCTTCGGGGAAGTAATTGCGAATGGGGATGCCGCTGTCGCTTTCATCTTCTTCCACATCTAAGCGCGCAATGTGGATCGTCACCAGATAGCTTGCCATCGGGTCGCGCGTTTCAAAGAGGAAGGTTGTCGTATCGCCGTTGTCGGTTTGCTCTTGCAGCACGCCGTTGGATGCCACTTCGTAAGGTTCGGGCACAGTGACGCTGATAGTGTACAGTGCCTTATCGGAAGGGTGCCCATTCACGGGATACCAGGTCTCTGCGCCGAAGGGTTCGCCAAAGATAAAGATGGCGTCGTTTTGCGCGTCGTACTGCCAGCCTTCACCGCCATTGCCTTCGTTGTTGGGCGTGCCACTGTAGCTGACGACGACGGTAAATTCGTCACCTTCGCTCAACGGTTCAGCAGGCGTAACCGTGAGTTCTGTGCCTTCTTGTGAGAAGTCGGCTCGGTCATCGTTGACAGTGATTTCGCTGATTTCCAGCGCATCGGAGAAGTCGAGGTTGAACGCGCTTAAATCCTGTGTGGCTTGCGCTTCAATGGTGGTGGTAGCGTCGAGAAAATTTGCTTGAACGTCTACCACAAGCTCAAGAAAATAGCTGACCGTATCATAGCCGCCGTTACCGGCTTCTGGATAATATTTATCTCCTACGCCATCAGCGCCCGGTTCGGCGTCCTGCGCAAAGGCGATATTCGACACGAAAAAAAGCACTATCAGCAGCATTCGCTTGATGAATCGCATTGATTTATCCTTTTCCGCCTGTGAATTTATGACAACCTCAATACCCATAACCCATCACGAACAACCAACTCCCCTGATTGTGCCACACACGGACAGCGCGACCAATAGAAAAATGAGAGAATGATAAGCGAGATCACGAAACTGTCATTTTAGAGGATGTCTGTTCGACGTTTGTATAGAAGGGGCGATATTCTTCGCCACACTATAAAATCAACTGGAGACACGATCATGCAGTACGCACTCTTGATTTATACGAGCGAGGTCGAAGAAGCGAACATGAGTAAAGAGCAGCAGAACGCGGAATTCGGTGAGTATTTTGGCTTCACCAACCAAATCCGCGAACGCGGCGTTTATGTCGGCGGTGAGGCGCTGCACCCCACCAGCGCGGCAACCACCGTGCGCGTGCGTGAAGGCAAGACGCTGACCACCGATGGGCCTTTTGCCGAAACGCGCGAACAGTTGGGCGGCTACTATATACTGGAATGCAAAGACATCGACGAAGCCATTGAATTCGCTGCCAGGATTCCCGGAGCGCGGCGTGGATCGATTGAAATCCGCCCGGTACTGGTGATTACTCCGAATCAGCCGTAGCCCTTTGGAAGTCCAATTGATATTTATCCCCAAAGGGAGTGTCTATGAGCTAACGCTCACCACGAGGAATGAAAATCACTCGGTGGGACAACTCGCAACCAGATGGAATGTCTATTTTCAGGAGAGTTCTTCATGCTTACTTACAGCGCAAGCACCACCATCAACGCACCGCCGGAAACCGTCTGGCGCATTCTGACGGACGCTGCAGGCTATCCCAAATGGGACCCCGGCATTGACCGCATCGAAGGCACAATTACGCCCGGCGGTCAAGTCACTGCCTACACCAAGCGCGACCCGAACCGCGCCTTTCCCGCCAAAGTCACGGAGTTCGTGAGTCCGCGCAAAATGGTGTGGTCGGGTGGAATGCCATTGGGTTTATTCAAAGGTGTGCGTACCTTTACGCTGACGCCCAATGGAACCAGCACCGAGCTTTCAATCCGCGAGGAGTTCAGCGGTCTGCTGCTGCCGTTATTCGCGCGCGGCATCCCCGACATGACGCAGACGTTTCAGGATTTTGCCGCTGGATTGAAGGCATACGCGGAGAAGGCGTAGCACGTTGAATGTAGGGGCATCAAGGTGTACCACCCGAAAAACGGGCAGACACATTGGTCTGCCCCTACAGATGCATTTTTAGGAAAAATCGATGACCGAACACGCGCGCGCATTGATCGAAACGACGTTCCGACAGGAACACGGGCGGGTACTGGCGGCGCTCATCAGCCAACTCGGCGACTTCACGCTGGCGGAAGACGCGCTGCAAGATGCGCTCGTCGCTGCGTTAGAAAGTTGGGAACGTGACGGCGTGCCGCGCAATCCCGGCGCGTGGTTGACGGCGATTGCCAAGCGCCGCGCCATTGATCGCCTGCGCCGTGCCTCGACTTATGCGCGCAAACAGGTCATCTTACAATCCCTCACGGAGCAAGAAACGGAAGAGGCTGACGACATGGAGATCCCCGATGATCGGCTCAAACTGATGTTCACCTGCTGCCATCCCTCGCTGGCGCTGGAGGCACAGGTGGCGCTGACGCTGCGCACACTCGGCGGGCTGTCAACGACGGAAATTGCGCGCGCGTTTCTGGTCAGCGAGTCCACGATGGCGCAGCGTTTGGCGCGGGCGAAAAACAAAATCCGCGATGCAGGTATTCCCTATCGCGTGCCGCCTGCACATTTGCTGCCGGAACGCCTCAACGCGCTGCTGGCAGTGATTTACCTGATCTTTAACGAAGGTTATGTCGCCACAAGCGGCGATGCGCTGACGAGACGTGAATTGTGTCAGGAGGCGATACGCCTGTGCCGTGTGCTGGTTGATTTGCTGCCGGACGATGAGGTGTGTGCGGAGGCGCGCGGCTTGTTGGCGTTGATGCTGCTGCACGACTCGCGGCGGGATACGCGGGTGAACGCGGCGGGCGAATTGGTGCTGCTGGAAGATCAGGATCGTTCACACTGGCATCACGAACAGATTAAAGAGGGCATCACCATTTTGAATCAAGCGCTGTCATATCGGCATTTTGGGGTGTATCAGCTTCAGGCGGCAATCAGCGGCATACACGCCGAAGCCCCTTCGTATGCCGAAACGCAATGGGGGAAAATCGCGGAACTCTATCGGCTGCTGGCGATGATTAATCCCTCGCCTGTGATCGAAGTGAACCGCGCGGTAGCCGTTGCGCTGGCAGAAGACGCACACGCAGGGCTGCGAATCCTGTATCGGGTAGGAAAGGAGATGGACGGCTATTTTCCGTATCATGCCGCGCTGGCGGATTTGCTGCGGCGCACGAACCAGCGAGAAGCGGCGGCTGATGCCTACGAACGCGCACTTGAGTTGTGCCAGAATGCAGCAGAACGACGATACTTAGAGCGACGGTTGAGGGAAGTTACAAGTTAATTTTCCAGCAACAAAAATATGCATATCCCCTTCTGACGTACTTCCAATATTTCTCATATATCCCCCTAGTAGACTCAAGCTAGAAATACTGTAAGTGGGGGTAATTTATGGACTTAAACCGTTACACAAATAAAGCTCAAGAGGCAATCATGCGCGGGCAAGCGCTGGCGCTGGAATATGGACACAGCCAGATTGAGCCGCTGCATGTATTGGTCGGATTGTTGACACAAGATGAAGGTGTCGTGCCGGAAATCGTCTCCAAAATTGGCGGACGCCCGCAGGCGCTGTTAAATGAATTAGAAACGATGCTGCGCGATAGACCGAGCGTTTCGGGCAGCAATGTACAGCCGGGAGTTAGTCCCGCGCTGCAAAAGGTCACTACCAGCGCCGAAAAAGAAGCCGGCAAGATGAAAGATGATTACGTCAGCACCGAACACTTGCTGCTGGCAATGACGCAAGAATCCCCGTTGAAAAGCATTCTCGAACGGCACGGCGTCAAACATGATGCCATTTTACGAGCGCTGGCGGCGATTCGTGGTGGGCAGCGCGTCACCAGCCAGACTCCTGAAGCGACCTATCAAAGCCTCGAAAAATATGGGCGTGACCTGACAGCCGCCGCGCGGCAAGGCAAACTTGATCCCGTGATCGGGCGCGACGAGGAAATCCGCCGCGTCATTCAGGTCATCAGCCGCCGTACCAAGAACAACCCGGTGCTCATCGGCGAAGCGGGCGTCGGTAAAACAGCGATTGTCGAGGGCTTGGCGCAGCGCATCGTCAACGGCGATGTGCCGGAAGGTTTGCGCGATAAGCAGGTCGTGGCGCTGGATATGGGTTCGCTGGTCGCGGGCGCGAAGTATCGCGGCGAATTTGAGGAACGCCTCAAAGCGGTCTTAAAAGAAGTGACCGACAGCGATGGGCGTGTGATTTTGTTTTTGGACGAATTACACACGATTGTCGGCGCTGGCGCAGCAGAAGGCGCGATGGACGCGGGCAACATGCTGAAGCCACTGCTGGCGCGCGGCGAGCTGCGCTGCATTGGTGCGACGACGCTGAATGAATATCGCAAATACATCGAAAAAGATGCTGCGCTAGAACGTCGTTTCCAACCTGTTTACGTCGAAGAACCGAGCATTGAGGATACCATCAGCATCCTGCGCGGGCTGAAGGAACGCTACGAAGTGCATCATGGCGTTCGTATTCAGGACAGCGCGGTGATAGCGGCGGCGACGTTGAGCGCCCGCTATCTCCCGGACCGCCAACTCCCCGGCAGGGC
>CALMZT010000944.1 GCA_937870805.1 uncultured Chloroflexota bacterium | reverse complement strand
AATGATACAGTTTTGTAACAAATGGAAATGGTGGGCGGAGTTGTAAGTCATGGCTGTGATTTACGTGGCTGGTGATCCACTGCTGACCAGCGCGCAAACGTTAGCATTTGGGTATAACGCTGAGGGAAAAACAGAAGTCGGCGGCTTAGGCATCACCTTGTTAACACGCTATCCTGCCGCGTTTTCATCCTTCAGCCGTCAATCGCGCAGTGGGCAAGTCAAACCCGGCGGCTATTGGATCTGGCGTGATTCAAAGCCGCAGTTGATGTTTCTGGCGATTCGTCAAACGCCTGTAGGGGCAACACGAATGCGCTATGTCGAAGCGGTCATGATGACGTTAGCGCGCGATCATCGTTTGGAACTGCTGCACAGCCTGGCGATTGCGCCTTTGACGACCAGCCCTGAATGGACTGCCATCAAATCGCTCATCGATCATTGGCTGGGAAACTGTGGCTTACCTGTGGTGGTGTACAACCGTTATGTACCGGGCGTGCGCGCTGAGGAACAATTGGTGACGTGAAGAAGTGATCGTAGGGTGCAACATAGGGTGTTTAAAAAGATCGACAGGACGCAGCGAAATTAACCCCTATCCCCCCGACCCCCTTTGCCCCGCCAGCGGAGAAAGGGGGACAAATACGGGAACGCCCCCTCTCTAAGTCTCTCTCCGCTGGCGTGTAAGCGAAGCGACGAGATTTAGAGAGGGGTTATAAAAAATGGCGAAGGTTTTTAAACACTCGCGGGTTGCGCCCCTACATACGCCTCAACGCAGACGCCGCAAATTCTGAAAATTGGGGTTGCCCTGAATCTCGTTCAGGCGCTTTTGCCCGCCGTCGGTGTGCCATTCGACAATCTGCTTGCCTTCCATGTCCCGGTAAGCAAACGCTGGGCGCAGCATCAAAATTTGCCGCATCACGCCAATCAGTGCCTTTTCTTCAGTATCAGTCCTCAGGATGAAGTAGTCACCCGGTTTCCACTCAAATGCGACAGGCTTATCGTGCCATTTGCCTTCCATGCGGATCGGCACAGTGGCTTGCGTGCAGTTCATAAAAATCCCCTGAAGGCGATTTTTCCAGAGGGTATGATTGACACGCTCCTCGATATAATACGGGCGCGGTTCTGGGGTGCTGTAAAACCATGTGCGCGAACTGGTTGCCATATAATTTCTCCAAAACGCCAGAAAAACAGCATAAGTATAACGCAGACTCCCTGTGCAAAAAAGTACAACCTAACGATCTCCGCATACGTACTACGCTTGTGGAGAATGCACAAGATTATTGAGCGTTCGCAGCAGAGAGCGTCTTAACGGATATATAGTTTCTTAAAATTAGCGTACTATGAGTTTATGATTACAATTTCTATTGCATTTTATGTAAATACGTTCAACAAATTTATAATGCTCACCCTTGTAACCTAAGGGGAAGGAGGCTAGACTTGCGCCGATGTTCACAATACTCACTACCCTCTACGTCATCTGTGCATTCTTGTTGACGATCTACGCGATCAGTCAAACGCTCTTATTGTTTATCTATTGGATACACCGCCGCGACTCGCTGCCACTGCCGAAAGGTGGAGACCTGCCGAGTGTCACGGTGCAGCTTCCCATCTATAACGAGCGCCATGTGGTCGAGCGCTTGCTGGATTCGTGTGCCCAACTGGATTATCCGCGTGACCGTTTGACAATACAGGTCTTAGACGATTCTACCGATGAGACGGTGAGCATCGTGGCAGACCTGTGCACCAAATGGCAGAAGGCGGGCGTCAACATGCAGCATGTGCGCCGCCCTGATCGCAAAGGTTACAAGGCAGGCGCGCTGGCGTATGGTATGACGCTGGTGGACAGCGAATTGTTCGCCGTACTCGATGCCGACTTCGTGCCGCGCGCCGACTTCTTGTGCTGCACCGTGCCATACTTCTCGAACAATCCGCGTCTGGGCTTGGTGCAAACCCGTTGGGGACATCTCAACCCCTTCGATAACCCGCTGACGCTGGGACAAACGCTGTCCGTCGATGCACACTTCGTTGTCGAGCAGACAGCACGCAATCGTTCGGGGATGCTGATTAATTTCAACGGGTCGGGCGGCGTGTGGCGTGCGTCGTGCATCCGTGAGGCGGGCGGCTGGGACGATACCACGCTCAGCGAAGACCTTGACTTGAGCTACCGCGCGCAGCTATCGGGCTGGCATTTCCTGTATCTGCCGGATGTCGTGATTCCCGCTGAACTGCCGCCGCAGATGACGGCTTACAAGCTGCAACAGGCGCGCTGGGCGAAGGGCAGTACGCAGTGTCTCACGCGGCTGTTGGGCAGGGTGTGGCAAGAGCGCCTTTCGCTGCCACAGCGTCTCGTCGCCACACTGCATCTGTGCCAGTATCTGCCGCATCCCTTGATGATTTTGCTGCTGCTGCTCACGCCGCCGCTGATCTTGATGCACGGTTTCCAGAAGCTGCCGTTGGGTCCGTTGGGGCTGGCGGGCTTGGGTCCGCTGATGGTCTACGTCGTCAGCCAGCAGGCGCTGTACAACGACTGGCGTCGCCGTTTGCTGGTGTTCCCCGTATTGATGGCGCTAGGCACAGGCATTGCGTGGAACAACACACGCGCCGTCGTCGGCGGCTTGATGGGCGCGCGTGGTGAGTTCAAGCGCACGCCGAAGTTCGGGCAGAACAAGGGCACGAACAGCTACGCGCTGAGCGTTGACGAAGCGATGCTGCCGGAAATGGCGCTGGCACTGTACGCGCTGTGGGGCGTGGGGGTGGCGTTGCAGCATTACCCGCCGCTGGTGCCGTATCTGGCGCTGTACAGCTTTGCCTTTGCTGGTGTCGCGCTGTGGAGCCTGAGCGATACGATGCACTGGAAATCACCCTTCTCCGCAGCCCATCACTAAACCTCTAAACACATCGTCCCCTTTCAAACTGAGAGGGGATTTTGATTCAAAGCTGCTCTGTTGCAAAGATTGCTTGTTGTACGGGCAAGGCACTCCTTGCCCCTACCGGTTTGCAACAGCTAACGGCTAATTGTTAACCTAGGCGATTGCATCAAAATCGCGAATTGGGTCAAGGAAGGTCAGAAACGTCATTGTAGGGGCGAACCTGTGTGTTCGCCCGCTGCTCAGCCCTGTACGCTTGTCCCTACAAATATGTTGTGAACCCTTGTAACCTTCAAACTAAATTTGATGCGATTGCCCTGATTGTTAACCACTAACCTGCTGACTCGCTCCCCAAAAGACGCTACACTAGACGCCTATGAAACGTCTATTTTTTGCGCTGTTATTTTCATTGCTGTGGCTTGCGGGCTGTGAAACGACGCCGACGCCCGTTCCCATTCTCGCGGTGACGGTGGTGCTGCGTGAGGCGACGCCCATCGCGCCTGCCGCTGACCCTTCGCCCACGCGCGAACCAGAAATCGTGTGTGAGGATGCGCCGCCTGTACAGTTGATCGTCAACCAGCGGGGGCGCGTGCTGCGCGAAGACCCGCGTCCGTTGAACATGCGCAGTGCGCCGGGCACGGAGAATCCGATTGTGTGGCGCATCGACGTGAACGAAATTTTTTACGTGCTCGACGGTCCCGAATGCGCGGACGGTTATCAGTGGTTTTTAGTTCGCTATCGCACTTATGAAGGCTGGATTGCCGAAGGCGATAACACCAGCTATTTTGTCGAACCCTTCTTATCAGGATAGGGAGGCATCATGAGCAAGCCACATAACTTGATCCTCGCGCGGCTGGCGGCAGAACGTGCGCGCCTGCTGCGAGAATTGATCGGCATCGACAGGCAAACCCTCGAAACTGTGCCCGTTTTTGCCGACTGGACGGCGGCGAACCTGCTGGCACACATCGGCGATTATGACCTGCTGTTCGTGGAACGCTTTCAAAAGGCGCTGCAAGGACAGGAAATCGCCAGCATCAGCGATGACAGTACACCCGACGACCCCCTGAAGAAGCGCAACGCCGAACTGCACGCCCGTATTAAAGACTGGAGCCTAGAGCGTTCGCTGGAATATTTCAGCGACGCG
The DNA here is from genome assembly GCA_937870805.1 of uncultured Chloroflexota bacterium. Lineage (GTDB taxonomy): Bacteria > Chloroflexota > Anaerolineae > Aggregatilineales > Phototrophicaceae > JACAER01. Next base: position 1,572 of record CALMZT010000944.1, on the reverse strand, counting down.
CGCACCCAGTTTTTGGACGTGCTGGCACAGGTCAGCGACAAAGACCTGAAGCGCACGCGGCAGGTATCGTGGGGCGAAACCTCACTGTTTGAGTGGACGCGCTGGCGCTGGCGGCATGACGCTGGACACGCCGAAGATTTTCGACGCTGGCGCAAAACCTTGCAGCACGACGATGTTCCCGGCGCGAAAAGTCTGCTGCTGGCAGCATTGGCGGCGGCGCGGCGGGACTTTATCGCCAGCGCGGCGCTTGTACACGCCAGCGAACGCAAGACACGCCACGTGTGCGGCACATGGACGCTGAAAGATGTCTATGGGCATATGGCGGATTGGGATGTCTATTTCTACAGTAAGGCGTGCGCAATACTAGGCTCAGAATATCACGAACTGAACTGGCATCCTGATTGGCGCGTATCGAATGAGAAGCTGGTGCAGGCGCGGCGCACGCAGTCATGGCAGCAAATTATCCCGGACTTCAACAATGCTTTCCGAAACCTGTTGACGACGCTGAAAACGGCTGATGAGGAAACGATCACTCGTCCTTACAACGGCAGCAAAAGCCCGTATCCGACTCTGTATCACTGCGCATGGTCAGCGCTGGAGCATTACCTCGATCACGCGGCAGTGATTCGCAAGGAACTACCCGTGAGAGTGCCGAAGCGTTTGTGGGTGTTTGCGGGTCCGTACACGTAACGCAGGGCGATTGCATCAAAATCGCGAATTGGGTCAAGGAAGGTCAGAAACGTCATTGTAGGGGCGAACCTGTGTGTTCGCCCGATGCTCAGCCTTGTACGCTTATCCCTACAAATATGTTGTGAACCCTTGTAACCTTCAAACTAAATTTGATGCGATTGCCCTGATACGTAACGGGATTGACGGTAGGGGGCGTTATTGATACACTTTCTAGATAGAAGCATTTGAGACACAGCTATTACATGCATAACAATGGGGCGGTAGTCCAACGGCAGGAGACACCTCACTTAAAATGAGTACAGTGTGGGTTCGAATCCCACCCGCCCTAATAAGAAAGCGCTGGAAAAGGCGCTTTTTTATTTCCTCATTCCAACAGAGCCTTGATCGCCTTCATAATCCGATAACGCATCTGCCGATCTGTCGCACGCAGCAATTTGATGAGTTCATGTTCTTCCTCTGTCAAGCCGGTTTGCTGCTCAACAGGCAAAACGTTATCCGAACGTCCAAGAAGCCAATCAGTTGTCGTGTTTAAAACTTCAGCTAGAGCAACTAATGCTTCACCTGTTGGGTCGTTATCGCCATTCTCATAACGCGAAATCTGCGACTGACTAATGCCAGTACGCTCCGATAATTCTAATTGACTTATGTTTAGAGTTTTGCGCCGTTCTTTGATGCGTGTCGCAGTAATTGACATATTACCCATATTAGGATATTATCCTTATTAGGGTTAAATGGTTTCTTAAAGATTAGGTGATTATATGCGTACTTTTGATGAACACAAACAGATCATGGAATTTTGGGAACAAGGATATACCGTAACACAGATTGCAGGTTTCTTAAAAATGCCGCGCGCGACAGTGCGAGACTCTATCGAACGTTATG